>DATKBQ010000268.1:0-9634 GCA_035546375.1 Planctomycetota bacterium
GCCCCGCGGAGCGAGGCGTCGCGGTCAAGGCGACCGACACGGCGAAAGCAGCGGCCGACCTGGCTCGGCGCGCGGGCGGCCAGCCCGAGAAGCCGGCCGCGACGCCGCCGAAGACCTCGCAGTTCTTCGCCTCCTGGAACCTGTAGCCCCTGCCTGGGGACTCAGCGCGAGGGGCCGGCCCCGGGGCCGGCTCCTCGCTTTTTCGCTTTGTGGGTTCCTCATCGGTGCAGGGGCGCGCTGCGCGCGCTTCGGCGGCCGAGTACGGCCGCCGGATCCCGCGTCCGGTTCGGCCGAAGACGGCCGAACCGGACGCGGGATTCAGGTAGCGGAGCTTCGCGCACACTTGGACGAAGGCGTGGCGCTGGTGGGGGCGGTTGGATGCTCGCAGGGCGCGGCGCGGAACGAGGGTGCGTTCGGTCGGCGGGTCGTGAACAGCGCCGGCAGGAGCGAGGCGAGCGTCAGCGACGATGGCGTGGTCGAGCGCGCACTCGGCCCGAGTGCCGGCACCAGCGGATGTCCGCGGATTCAAGTTGCCGGGCTTCGCAACGAATCCTCCAACGGGCGTCATACGACCGGCTCTCTCACCAGCCGTCACGACTTGATTCCGCGGACACTTCGCCGCGCACCAGCCTGCAACAGCATGCGAACCACACACGCTGCCGGCTGCGCCTCGCCATGACACCCCATACAACAATCGCGTGCCTCGACGGTCGTGTCGCAAATGCAAACGCAAATTGCCCCCGAAGCTCAACATCGTGCGCCCAAATGCCCACGGCCCTCGCTCTCGTCCCTCCATTCGGGCGCGAAGCTCTTCCTTTGAATTCCGCGGTAGGTTCGGCCGTCTTCGGCCGAACCGGACGCGGAATCCGGCGACCGTACTCGGCCGCCGAAGCGCGCGCAGCGCGCCCCTGCACGCTTGCTTCTCAGCCCCTGGCCCCATGACCACCTCGACAACCCCGCCCACCCCGACCCCCCTTCACCCCACCACCTCCTCATACACCTCCCGCACGTGCTGCGCCCTCGCCTCCCACCTCAGCGCCCGCACCTCCCCCCGCCCCTCTTCGACCAGCTCCTCCCGCAGCGCCGGATACCGCAACAACGCCAAGATCTTGTTCGCGATCTCCTTGACATCCCAAAAATCCACCTTCAGCGCATTCCGCAAAATCTCCGACACCCCGCTTTGTCTCGACACGATCACCGGCACGTCCAGAGCCATCGCCTCCAACGGCGAGATCCCGAACGGCTCGCTCACCGACGGCATGACATAGATATCCGCGAGCGCATAGATCCGCTCCACGTCCGCCCCGCGCAGGAACCCCGTGAAGTGCACGTGCCGCGCGAGCCCCAACCGCGCCGCGCGCTCGACCATGCCCGGCAGCATGTCCCCGCTGCCGCCCATCACGAACTTGACGCGCCGCTCGACCTGCACGACCAGGGCCGCCGCCTCGAGAAAATACTCCGGCCCCTTC
Source organism: Planctomycetota bacterium (assembly GCA_035546375.1). Classification (GTDB taxonomy): domain Bacteria; phylum Planctomycetota; class UBA1135; order UBA1135; genus DATKBQ01. The sequence continues at coordinate 1,470 of DATKBQ010000268.1, forward strand.
TGGAACGTGACCCTTCCGAGGAACAAGACCACCGGCTCGGGGATCGTCTTCTCCCAGTGCCAGATCTCGGTCTGTTCCTTGTGCGTCACCGCGTTGTGCACCACGCGCAGCCGCTCGGGGTCAGCTCCGTAGCGCGTGCGTGCGATGCCCGCCGTGTAGTGGCTGACGCAGATCACGCGGTCCGCGCCGGTCAGGCCCAGCTCCTCGAGCTCGCGGATGCGCTCGTCGGGGTGCTCGCCGCTGCGGTCGTACTCGCTGGCGTGCAGGTGCACGACCAGCGGCCGGCCCGAGACGCGCGCGGCCACCAGGCCCGCCGGATAGCACATCCAGTCGTGGGCGTGGATCAGGTCGAAGCTCTCGCCCTTGGCGATCTCGCCGACCACCAGCGCGTAGCGCGCGACCTCGCTCAACAGGTCGCGCCCGTAGCCGCCGGCGAAGGCGAGGCGGCGCGGAGCGGGAGCAGGAGGCGGCGTGGAGCTCGGCGCGGTCCGATCCGCTGCCGGTGGCGAAGCCGGCGCTGCCTGCGCTCCGCCGGAGGCCTCGCGCGGCTCCCGCTTAATCGCGACGTCGCCGGCGGGCTCGGCGCGAGCCGCGTCGAGCGCGTCCTCGATCTCGGGCAGCGATGCGAGCAGCGCACGCAGCTCGGCGACGGTCGCCGCGAGCGCCGGATCGACCGCGCGCGGCGCGGGCCACGCCTCGGCCGCCGGCTCGACCTCGGTCGCGATGCGCTGGCGGTACGCCTCCTGTCCTTCGTAGGGCCTCAGCGCGCTCACCACCTCGATCCGGCGCAGGGCCTCGAGCGCAGGATCGCGCGGCTGCGCCTTCGCCGTCGATGACGGCTCGCCGGCTGGCCCCTGCGCCGGGGCGGGATGCGCGAGCGCGCCCCTTGCGTGCTCTTCGGCGGCTCGATCGGGCGCGGTGGCGCTCGTTGCGAGGCGCTCGCTCGCAGGAGCCTCGCCGCGGGTGGCCGCAGCGGATCGCGCGAGCGCGACGACGCTCGCGGCGCGTTCCTCCGGAACGGAGAGGATGCCCCGAGCGGCCGCCGTCCCCAGCTCGAGCCCCGCGGGCTCGGGCGGCAGGTCGACCTGGTCGCAGCCGATCACGCGCGCGAACTCCTGCGGCTCGTCGCCCCACGCCTTGGGCACCACGAACAGCACCTCGACGCCTTGCCGCGCGAGGCCCTGGGTCAGGCCATAGCAGGCGGTGCCGAGCCCGCCCGAGATGTGCGGGGGGAACTCCCAGCCGAGCATCAGCACCCTCACGCCTCGAGCTCCTCGATCAGCTGCCAGGCGCGAAGAAGCTCGGCGGTGTTCCAGGCTTGCGCGATCGAGCCTCCCGGCCGGTGCGGCGGGTCGCCGTCGAAGACCTCGGACACGTGGTTCAGACCCTGGGTCGAGAGCACGTCGTCGAGGCCGGCGAGGAGCTCGCGCAGCCGCTGCAAGCGGTGGCGCGCCGATCCGTAAGCGCGCAGGTAGGCTTCGCAGAAGGGACCGATCAGCCACGGCCACACCGTGCCCTGATGGTAGGCGCCGTCGCGCTGCTGGGGGCCCCCGCGGTAGGCGCCGCGGTAGCCGGCGGCGCTCGGCGCGAGCGAGCGGAGCCCGCGCGGCGTCAACAGCTCGAGCTCGGCGCGCTTGACCACGTCGGTGCGCTTGCCGCGCGAGAGCGGGGAGAACTCGAGCGAGGCCGCGATCACCATGTTCGGGCGCACGCTGCGGTCCACCGCGCCCTCCTTCCACACGTCGGCGAGGTAGCGCCCGTCCTCGAGCCAGAAGCGGCGCAGGAAGCTCCGGCCGGCGAGGCGCTTTCGCTTGCGCCACTCGCGCTCGCGCTCGCCGTCGCCCGCGCGCCGCGCCAGGTCTTCGAGGTAGGCGAGCAGGAAGTACCACAGGGCGTTCAGCTCGACCGCGTAGCCGTCGCGCGGGGTGACCGGGCCGAGCGAGGTGCGCGCGTCCATCCAGGTCGCGTTCGAGCTCGGCGCGCCGGCGCGGATCAAGCCTTTCTGGTCCGCGGCGATCCCGAGCTCGGTGCCGGCGGCGTAGCTCTCGGCGATCTCGGCCAGCGCGGGAGCGAGCCGCTCCAGGAGGCGCTCGCGGTCGCCGCCGGCGAGGTCGTAGGCGCGCACCGCCCGCGCGTACCAGAGCGACGCGTCGGCGGAGCCGTAGTCGCTCGATTCGCGCGCCTCCCCGAAGACGTTCGGCAGGAGCCCCCCGCGCAGGTAGCCCAGCACGCTGCCCAGGGCGTCGCCGCACTCCGCGACGCGACCGCGCGCGAGCAGGAGGCCGGGCAGCGAGACGAACGTGTCGCGGCCCCATTCGCCGAACCAGGGGAACCCGGCGATGACGCCCAGCCGCTCGCGCGGCTCTACGCGCGGGCCGGCGAGAGCGAGCGGCGCGCGGTAGAGGAAGTCGTCGGCGCCCAGCGCCAACTGGGCGCGCGGGCCGATCCCGGCCTGCGCGAGCGCCTCGAGCCGCGTCGCGCTCTCGCGCTCCCACAGCTGCGCTGGATCGCCGGCGGGCTCTTCCAAGGACGCCGCGAGCGTGCACGGGGCCGAAGGGGACAGCGGCAGGCGCAGCTCGCCCGGCGAGAAGAGGTCCTCGTGGCCCTCGAGGCCGCGCTCCAGCTCCATCGCGTACTCGACGTCCCGGTACCAGAGCGGGTCGGCCTCGAAGCTCGCCTCGGCGCTGTCGACGCTGATCGCGAGCCTCGGCAGCGACCCGTAGGGCCGGCAGGCGATCGCGAGCGCGTCGGCGTCCAGCCGCTCGACGCGCGGGTCGAGATCGAGGTTCTCGCGCGTGAGGTGGTGGGCGTCGCGGAAGGCGATCAGCGGCCGCACGCGCAGCTCGAGCGGCAGCGGCTCGCCGGCGAGGCTCCAGCGCACGAGCACGGCCGGCCGGCTCTTCGCCATCAGGACCTCGCGCAGGACCTCGGTGCCGCCGATCCGGTAGAGGAAGCTCGGCCACGGCCGCAGCTCGAAGCGCTCGAGCAGCTTGTGGCCGTGCGGCGACCAGACGCCCGAGTAGCGCGCCATCGACAGCGGGAACGCGGCCCCGCCTCCGCGCTCGCCCTCGCCCGCCGGCCCGTGCACCCACTCCTCGAGGCGCGAGAGGAATACGTGCCGGCTCGGATTCCCCCGGTACGGCGCGACGAGCAGGCCGTGGTAGCGCCGCCGGTTGCAGGCGAGCACCGTCGACGAGGCATAGCCGCCGCGACCGTCGGTCTCGAGCCACTCGCGAGTCAGCGCGCGCTCGATCTGCAGGAGATCCTCGCGCTCGAAGCGCGCGAGCGGCACGGGAGACGTCGACACCATGGGCGGGGGGAGAGGGCGCACAAGGTACAATCCGACTCGCCGGGTTCCTCGCTCCCGCATCGTCTTGTTCGCCGAACCGCTGGGACTCTTCGCGCTGCTCGCCGTTCCGGCGGTCCTCGCCCTGCACGGGTTCCGGCGCCGCTTCCGGCCGCGCGAGGTCAGCGCGCTGTTCCTCTGGCAGAGCGAGGCCCCCTCGGCGCTCGCGGGGAGGCGCCGGGAGCGCGTCCTGCGCAGCCCTTCCCTGTGGTTGGAGCTCGCCGCCGCGCTGCTTCTCGCCCTTGCCTTCGCCGGTCCGCGGCTGGCGGCGGCGGCACGGGCCGAGCACTTGGTCGTCGTGCTGGACGGCTCCGCCTCCATGGGCGCGGTCTCCGGCGGCGAGAGCGCCCACGAGCGGGCCCGGGCGATCGTGGGCGAGACGATCGACGCGCTGCCGCGCGGCTCGCGCGCGACCTTGATCGAGAGCGGCTCGCGGCCGCGCGTGCTGGCCGGGCCGGCGGCCTTCACGGCGGAAGCCCTGCAGCACTTGGAGAGCTGGCGGCCGAGCGGGGCGCGCCACGACCTGGGCCCGGCGCTGGCGCTTGCGATCGAGCTGGCGGCCGAGGGCGCGATCACGGTGGTGACGGATCGTTTCGAGCCGGAGGCCTTCCCGCCCCAGGTCGAGGTGATCGCGCTCGGGCGTCCGACGGACAACCTCGCGATAACGCACGCGGCGCGCTCGCGCGAGCTCGCCGGAGGCGTCGCGCGCGACAGCGCGTTCTTGAGCGTCTCGAGCTTCGCGCAGGTGCCCCGCCGCGCCACGCTCGTGCTCAAGTCGGACGGGCGGCGCCTCTTGGAACGCGAGATCGACCTTGCGCCCGCCGAGCGGCTGCAGCTCGCCTTGGATCTCCCGCCGGACACGGGCCTGGTCGAGGCCCGGCTCTCGGGCGACGCGCTCGCGATCGACGATCACGCCTGGCTCGCGCCGGCTCCCGAGCGCACCCTCGCGCTCCACTCGGAGCTCGCGCCGGAGGAGGCACGTTTCCTCGGGCTCTCCGGCGCGTCGGGGCCGATCGAGCGCTGGCTGGAGCTCGTGCCGGGCTCGGTCGCGGCGGGCTCGAGTGCCGCCGCGCACCTGGTCCTCGCGCACGCCCCGAGCGGGGGTCCGAGCACCTGGACGCTGGTCTTCGAGCCGTTGGGCGAAGGCCGCAAGGACCTGATCGGCCCGTTCCTCGCGGAGCGCGGCCACCGGCTGCTCGAGGGCGTGACGTTGGACGGCATCGTCTGGAGCGCGGATCCCGCGCTGCGCCTGGGCGGCGTGCCGGTGGTCTCCGCCGGCAACCTGCCGCTCCTCACCGACGACGAGCGCGACGGCCGCCGCGTCCTGAGGCTCGATCTCGACCCGCTGCGCTCCTCGCTGCAGCGCTCGCCGGACTTCCCGATCCTGCTCGCGAACTGGGCCGAGCTGCGGCGCGCCGAGCTGCCAGGACCGGAGCGAACGAACCTCGCGCTGGGCGAGAGCCTCTCCTTCCGCGCCGGCGCGGGCATGGAGGGCCCCTACGTGCTCCAAGGGCCGGCCGGCGCGGCGAGCGGCGCCGTGCGCCGCGAGCTTCCCCCGCGCGAGCACACCGTCGTGGACGACCTCGAAGAGCCGGGCGTCTACGTGCTCTCCTCGAGCGGCGGGCGCGAGCTGGCTCGCTTCGCCGTCTCGTTCCTCGACCCCGGCGAGTCGGACCTGCGCGCGCTCTCCTCGGGCCGGCGCCCGGCCAGCGCCGCGCAGGGCACGCTCGCGGCCGACACTTCGCCGGTCCAGGCGTGGCTCGTCGCCCTGGCGCTCACGGCGCTCTTGGCCGACTGGTGGGTGCTCGGCCGCGCGCGCGAGCCGGCGCGCGTCGCCGTTGGGGGTTGAGGGCTTGGGCTTCCTGCACCCCGAGCTCCTGCTGCTCGCGCTGCCGGCCGCCGCGCTCGCCTGGCGCTGGCGCGGCACGGGCCGCGGCACGCCGCTGGCGCGCTTCGTCGCGCTGGGCCTGCTCTCGCTCGCCCTGGGCGCGCCCTACCTCAGGACGCGCGAGGGCGGCCGCGACCTGGTGATCGTCGTCGACCGCTCGCGATCGATGCCCGGCGGCGGCGACGCGGCGGCGCTCGAGCTGATCCGCTTGGCGGAGGAGGAGCGCCGCGCGGGCGACCGGGTCGCGGTGGTCGCCTTCGGCGCAGAGCCCGTCCTCGAGCGGCTCCCCTCGACGAGCGCGCGCTTCGGCGGCTTCGCTCGCGCGCTCGATCGCGACGCCTCCGACCTGGCGAGCGCGTTGTCGACGGCGCTGGAGCTCGTTCCCGAGGGACGGCCGGGCGCGCTGCTCGTCGTCTCGGACGGGGAGTCGAACGGGCGCGACCCGCTGCCGCTCGCGCGGCTCGCGCTCGCGCGCGGCTTGCGCATCGACGTGCGAGCGCTGGTGCGCGAGGCGGGCGCGGACCTCTCCGTCGAGCGACTGGACCTCCCGCCCGAGGTGGGCGCCGGGGAGCCGTTCCAGCTCTCCGCCTGGGTGCGCTCCGATCGCCGGGTCGAGGCCGCGTTCGAGCTGGAACGCGACGGGGCGCTGCTCTCGTCGGGGCGGCGCGTGTTCGAGCCGGGCTTGACCCGCATGGTCTTCCGCGACCGGATCGAGCGCGCGGGGGTCGCCAGCTACCGCTTGCGGCTCGAGGGGGAGCCCGACCGCGTGCCCGAGGACGACGTCGGCCTCGGCGCGCTGCTGGTGCGCGGGCCGCGCCCGGTGCTCTTGATCAACGACGACGGCGCCGAGGACACGCTCTCCCGCGCGCTGCGCGCCGCCGGGATCCCGCTGGAGGCGGCGCGGCCTGAGAGCGCCCGCCTCGAGGCCCTGGCCCTGAGCGGCTACCGCGCCGTGGTGCTCGAGAACGTCGCCGCCTCGCGCCTGGGCGCGGGCCTCGAGGCGCTGCGCGGCTTCGTCCTCGAGCAGGGCGGCGGCCTGCTCGTCACCGGCGGGCGCGCGAGCTTCGGCCTGGGCGGCTACCACCTCTCGCCGGTCGACGAGCTCTTGGCGGTCTCGATGGAGATGCGCCAGGAGCACCGCAAGCTCGGCGTCGCGCTCGCGATCGCGATGGACCGCTCGGGCTCGATGGCGGCGGAGGTGCGTCCGGGCCTGCAGAAGATGGACCTGGCCAACCTCGGCGCCTCGGCGGCGATCGAGCTGCTCGCGCCGATCGACTCGGTGGGCGTGATCGCGGTGGACTCCTCCTCCCACGTGATCCAGGAGCTGACGCCGGCGCGCGACATCGAGGAGCTCGTCTCGCGCGTGCGATCGATCGAATCGATGGGCGGCGGGATCTTCGTCTACACGGCGCTGCTCGCGGCCGGGAGGATGCTGGAGGGGGCCGAGCAGAAGAACCGCCACATCGTGCTCTTCTCCGACGCGGCGGACTCCGAGGAGCAGGAGCGCTGCCCGGAGCTGGTGGAGCAGCTCGGCCGGATGGGCACGACGCTCTCGGTGATCGCGCTCGGCACGCGCGCCGACACCGATGCCCGCTTCCTGGAGGAGCTCGCGCGCCTCGGCCAAGGCGAGATCTACTTCACCAACGACCCCTCCGAGCTCCCGCGGCTCTTCGCGCAGGACACGCTCACCATGTCGCGGGCCACCTTCGTCGAGGAGCCGGCGGCGGCCAGCGTCACCGGCGATCTGTACGGGCTGGGCGAACTGCCCAGCGAGCTGGGCGAGGGAGGCTTCCCGGCGATCGCCGGCTACAACCTCACGTTCCTCCGGCAAGGCGGCATCGCCGGGGTCGTCACCGCCGACGAGCACCGCGCGCCGCTCTTCGCCTTCGCCTACCGCGGCCTCGGCCGCACCGCGGTCTACACCGGCCAGGTCGGCGGGACCCACGGCTCGCAGATCGTCGGCTGGAGCGGCTTCTCGGGCTTCTTCGTCACGGCGCTGCGCTGGCTCGCCGGCCAGGAGGAGCCCACGGACGTCTTCGCGTCCGTGCGCCGCGAAGGTCGCGAGGCGGTGGTCTCGGTGGAGCTCGATCCAGCCGCCGGAACCTCGGCCGGTTCGCAAGGCTTCACCGCGCGCATCGCCGCTCCCGAGCGCGAGCCACTCGAGCTGCCGCTCGAGCGCGTCGGCGCGCAGCGCTACGAGGCGCGCTTCCCGCTGGAGCGATCCGGGATCGCGCTGGGCACCTTGAAGCTCGCCGACGGGCGTTTCCTCTCGCTGCCGCCGGTCGCCTTGCCCTACTCGCCCGAGTTCGAGCGCCCCCCGGACCCACAGGCCGGCGAGCGCCTCCTGCGCCGCATCGCCCGCGAGAGCGGAGGCGAGGTCGCCGGCGCCGCCGGGGCGCTGTTCCGCGGCGAGCGCCACTCGCGCGCGTGGCGCCCCGTCACGCGCGAGCTGATCCTCGCGGCGCTGCTGGTGATGCTGGTCGAGATCGCCTTCCGCCGCCTCCAGCTCTGGGGCGCGCTCGCCCGCGTCCCGGCGAAGGCGCGCGCCTTGGGAGCTCGCCTGCGCCGCGCGCCGCCCCTGGAGCCCGAGACCGTGCCTTCCATGCCCGCGAGCGCCCCCGCCCAGCCTCCCGTGGAATCCGAACCCCAGCACCAGCCCGAACGCGCAAGCCCGCCCGTATCGCAGCCTGCGAAACCATCCCTCGGAACCGCGCTGGAACGCGCCCGCCGCGCCGCCCGCCGCGAGCTCGAACGCTGAGCTCGGACCCGGCCGCAAGCGTGATCGGGCTCATCGGCATCCACCGTGGATCCGGCTGGCGGCCAACCGCCAGCCGTCGCGGGCCAGCGGGGCATGGGCGTACGAGACCACGGTAGGCGCCCAAGAATGTGCGCGGAATCAAGATCGCAACGACTGCTCCATCCCCGATTGAA
>DATKBQ010000269.1:0-5266 GCA_035546375.1 Planctomycetota bacterium
CCAGCGCTGGCCTTTGTTCTGGCGGCGGTTGTGATGGTGGGCACGGGGCTGCTCTCCCTGCACGAAGCCTATCAGTCCATTGACTGGCCGGTGATTGTCTTGTTGGCGGCCATGCTTCCTGTGGGCGCGGCGTTGGAGACCACTGGCGGCGCGGCACTGTTGGCGTCCATGACGCTAAAGCTCGGGCAGGAGCTGCCGAGCGGAGCCACCATGCTCGTGCTGATGGTGATCACCATGCTTTTGTCCAACGTCATCAACAACGCAGCGGCCGCCGTCCTGATGGCGCCCATCGCGCTGAGCGTGGCCGACGGCCTGAATGCCTCCACCGACCCCTTCCTGATGGCCGTGGCCATAGGGGCCTCCTGCGCGTTTCTTACCCCCATCGGCCACCAGTCCAACACCCTGGTGCTGAGTCCCGGCGGTTACCGCTTCGGCGACTTCTGGCGGGCGGGGGCGCCGCTCTCGGCCCTGGTGCTGGGCATGGCCGTGCTGCTGCTGCTGCGCTTCTGGCCGCTGTAGGACAGGATTTCTCTCTAGCTGATGTCAGCCGGTTGTAGGGCATGTGATGCCCGAACCGCTCGACGAGCAGGTGAGCTAGAAAGCCGACGCCGAGGATGGCCCTTGTCGATGACTCGACGGCCAGCTGAGGCGACCAGGACTCTGCCCTTGCACTCCTTGCATCCGTACTTCTTGCGCACGTACGCGCCTCGTCCCAAAAGGCTTCGAGCAGGTGCTGGTAGCCACGGCGGCTCCCGTCGGCGACCATGTAGAGTAGGAGCGTCATCACCAGCTCCGGACTGAGCGCGCCTCGCCGAGAGAAGTCGCGCGGATCCCGCCGAAATCCAGGCTCGGCAGACGTGGACAGCAGCGTTGACACCAGCGCGAAGGTTGTGCTAGAATCAGCGTCGCTGGCACGGGATTTGGCCGGTGTTTAAGTCACTCACGGTCACTTTCCTCAAGTTGTTCGAAGAAGTCGCCGCAGTCGAATTGCGGCGACTTCCATTTTAGCAGCATCCCATTCGCGATCGAGCATTCGTTGGCGAACCTCGGCGCACCAGCCAGATCGCGTAGCCCACACCGCTGCATCCCTGTCGCACTTACAGAGCAGCCCCCGCGCCCATCCCTCTCAGCCACATCACGCTACCCGCGCGCTCAGGCGGTCCTGGAGCCTAACAGCATTGCCTCCCGACGGGGCTGGCGGAGCCCTGGTCCCCTCCGGCGCGGGCTTGTACGCAGGGCCGCTAGCAGCTTCCGGCTGGGGATCGGGGTGGACATGGCTCGCGAGGCAGGGGTCCGTGGTTCGGTCGTTGGAGCTTCGGCCCGCGCCTCCAGTCGGACGGGCCCGCGATTTCCCCCTCGAAATCCAGGAAATCCCTGTAATCGGTGGGTCGGCCTGCACTTGCGGCTCGCTCCCGCGGTTCCGCGAAGCGCTCAACGCCCCCGCCGTGATCAGTCGTCGAAGCTGGGCCGCGGTCCGGGCCAGCAGCCGCTCCGTGGCCTTGGGGGTCTTGGTCAGCCGTTGGCCTATCTCGGCTACGCTGAAGCCATCGAGCCGCAACAAGAACGCCTGCCGGGCGGTCGGAGACAGGCGATTCAGCAGCGAACGGAGGTCGCGAGCGGCCTCCGCATGCTCGGAGGCCACGTCGGGCCGTGGCACAGTTTGATCCGCCAGCAGTCGGCTTCCGATCCGCTCCAGTTCGTCGAGCCCGCTCGTCGGGCGTTGCCGGTACAGGTCGGCGACGACCCGCCTCAGGATGGCCGCGAGCCAGGGCAGCACGCGGCGCGGATCGTCCGGGCGCCGGGCCTGAATGGCTCGACACATTGTTTCCTGCATCACGTCCGGCACGCGGTCGCAGCGGACCAGACGTCTCGCGATGGCCTTCAGCGCATCGTAGTGGCGCACGATGCCATCCCAGCCAGATACGACACCCGGCTTGGGAGCGCTGTCTGCCTGCACAGCCACTTCAGACTGCGGAATGTGTTCGCGCGCCGCCCGGAGTTCCCCCCCCCCGCCGTTTCCTGCGCGAGCCCATGGCGTACATGGTCGCTCCCTCCGGAGGTCGTACGAGCTTCAAGGGCCAACGCAGGCCCGGATGCATACACGGTATCCCTTGCACGGTTACCAGCAAGGGGCGAGCCCCCACCGCCCCGCCCCGGGTACCGTTAGGATGACCCGAATGGCCCTGCGCATGCGGATCCGCGCCCTCCTACTCCCACCCCTCGTCCTCGTCGCGCCCTCCTGCGGCGGCCCCGAGCCCGAGCCCGCGCCGACGACCAACCTCGTCGTCGTGGTGCTCGACACCCTGCGCCCCGACCACCTCGGCTGCTACGGCTACCCGCGGCCGACGTCGCCGAACCTCGACCGCTTCGCCGCGGAGAGCGCGGTGTTCGAGCAAGCGCAGTCGTCGGCCCCCTGGACCGCGCCGGCGCTGCTCTCGCTGATGACCTCGCTCCATCCGAGCGTGCACCAGGTGCACGACTTCCCCAACCCCGGGCGGATGAGCGAGGGCGTGACCACGCTCGCCGAGGTCCTGAAGCAAGCCGGCTACGAGACGGCGGCCTTCACCGAGGGCGGCTACGCGAAGGGCGAGTTCGGGCTCGACCAGGGCTTCGATCTCTATCCGCCGAACGAAGGCGACGAGCTGTCGAACGTCTCGAACCTGACCCACCCGAGCCGGCTCGCCTCGAACCTCGATCGGACGATCGAGTGGCTGCGCGAGCCGCGCGAGCGGCCGTTCTTCCTCTTCTTCCACACCTACGAGGCCCACGGCCCCTACCGCGCCCCGCAGGAGTTCGTGCGGCGGCTGCGGCCGTCCTGGGACGAGGAGGCGGAGCACGCGCGGGTGCGCGAGACGATCGAGCGCTGGAACGCCACGGGCGAGATCGACCGCGACGGGATCGTCCTGCTCGAGGTCCACCAGCACCACTGCTCCCTCGACGGGCAGCCTCCGATCGAGGACGAGCAGGGGCTGCGCGCGCGGCTCGCGTCGCTGCGCGAGGAGGGAGCGCCCTTCCCGCCGGAGGTGCTCGCGATCGTGCGCGACCTCTACGACGCCGAGATCGCGTACCTGGACAGCGAGCTCCAGCGGCTATGGGATGCGCTCGACGAGCCGGGGCTGGGGCGGGACACCGTCGTCGTCGTGACCAGCGACCACGGCGAGGCGCTCGGCGAGCACGGGCGCATCGGGCACGGCACGGTGCTGCACGAGGAGCTGATGCGCGTCGTGCTCCTGGTGCGCGCGCCGGGCGTCGCGGCGCAGCGCGTCGGGCAGCTCGCGTGCTCGGTGGACGTGATGCCGACCGCGCTGGAGCTGATGGGAGTCCCGCTGCCGCCGGTCCCGCTGCAGGGCCGGAGCCTGGCGCCGCTCTTGAGGGGCTCCAAGCTGGACGTGAGCTTCGCCTACGGCACCGCCGTGACGCGGACCGGGCAGGAGATGAGCTGGCATACGCTGCGCAGCGGCCCCTGGCGTTACGTAGCGGACGAGTCGGAGGGCCTGCGCTGGCTCTTCGACCTGCGATCGGATCCGCTGGAGGAGCGCGACGTCCTGAAGGAGCGCTCGGAGATCGCCGAGCGGCTCTCGGCGCTGCTCGACTCACGCCTGCGCGCCGATCAAGTCCTGCGCCGGGACGTCGACGCCGCCAGCAAGGGCGAGCTGGCCCCGGACGTCTTGCGCGAGCTGCGCGGGCTGGGCTACGTCGAGCAGCGCTGAGCGATCATCCATCGCGGAGATGGAATGCCCCACCTTCCCGGCCGGCTGATCAGAATGCCCGGCCTGCCGAGAAAGTGAAACTTTGACTACGACTCCGAAGTTGCCTTTCTCGGGGGTGATCGTCGGCTTGGCGGCCCTGGGGCTGTTCCTGGTGGCGCTCCTGCTGCTCGAGGCGACGCGCGACAAGCGCTTCGATTCCGGGCTCTACAGCGACGAGCCCGAGTGGATCGCGATCTCGATCCTGCACTGGCGCCAGGTCGCGCTCGGCGAGCCGCCGGCCGGCGCCGAGCGCCAGCCGCGCGAGCTGCGCTCGGAGGATCCCTGGCGGCAGGGCGTGCAGGACACGACCTTCGGCTACATGAACCCGGGGCTCCCCAAGCTCTTGCTCGGGGGGATCCTCTTCGCCGCCGGCCACCGCAGCGCCTCGCCGCTCGTCTTCCAGCGCCTGCAGGGCGGCGCCTCGCGCGAGGAGGTCGAGCGGGCGAAGGCCGCGCTGCTCCCCGCGATGCCGCTTGCCCGGAGAGTCGTGCTCACGCTTGCGGCGCTGTCCGGCGTGCTCCTGGCGCTGATCGCGCGCGAGGTCGTCGGCGGCCGCTGGGGTTGGCTCGCCGCCGCGCTCGCCCTGGCGCTGTGGGTCGCCTCGCCCCTCGTGCGCTTCACCGCGGCCTACATCCGCACCGACTACTTCATGCTGCCCTTCACCCTAGGCGCGATGCTCCTCGTCTTGCGTGCGCGCGCTGCGCTCTCGGGCCGCCGCGGCGCTCGGCCGTTGCTCGTCGCCTCGCTCGGGCTGGGGCTCCTTTGCGGGCTCGCCGTCGCGAGCAAGTTCAACGGCGGCCTCGTCTGCGCGGCGCTGGCGGTTGCCTTGCCGATCGTCTGGTGGCGCGCCGGTGACGAGCGGCGAGTCTCCTTTGCGCGCGGACCGCTCGCGGGCCTCGCTCTCGCCGGTATCACCGCCGCAACGGTGTTCTACGTCCTGAACCCGGTGCTCTGGCGCGACCCATTCGGCGGCCTGCGCGACATGCTGCAGCGCTGGAGCGAGCTGATGGCCTACTTCCAGGACGACTGGGCGCCGCGGACCGGCGTCGAGGTCGCGCGCACGCCGCTCGAGCGGGTCGCGCTCTTCCTCGATCGAACCCTCGGCCGCGACGAGCCCTGGCGCGGCCTCACCGGCCTCCCCGGCGGCGTCGTGCTGCTCCTCGCCGGCTTGGCGGGGCTCTCGATGGTGGCCCTGCGCGCGCCTCCCTTCCACGGCGCCGCGCCCAGCGAGCGCGATGCCGCCCTCGTCGCGCTGATCTTCGCAGGCGTGCTGGTCGCAGGCACCGCGCTCTGGCTGCCGCTCGACTGGGAGCGCTTCTACCTGCCCGCCGCGCCGGCCGTGGTGCTGCTGGAAGCCTGCGCGATCGCGCTCGCGGCACGGGCGATCTTCGGCAGGAGAGCGCGAACGACCGGCGCGGTTGCGGGGAAATCGACGTGACCTCCTGACCGCGTCCCTCAGCGCGGCATCGAAAGCCTCGCCAGGCGGGCTCGTAGGTCCGCGAGGTAGTCGCGAACCT
>DATKBQ010000270.1:0-7168 GCA_035546375.1 Planctomycetota bacterium
CATTACGTTCCTGACGGACATGGGGGCATGCGCTTGAGTTCAGCTGCCTTCGATAACAGCAGCGACGGCACAGGTATGTCCGTAACACTGGGTGGGGAGGCTGAGGAAGCTGGCATTACGCCTGAACGCGCGCTCGCGCGCCATCCTGGCTTCGGCCTTGCGTCGTTCCATGCTGGAGCTTGCCGGCAGCATCGCCAATCAATCGAGCGCAACCCGACATCTGAAGATCCCCACCACGCCCTCGTGAACGGCGACAAGCCGAAGGCAGTGCGGCGCGCGCTATCCAAGGTGGCTTCGATGCTCATCGCGCCGACGAGTGCCATAGGCTGAGACTAGCTTTCGTGTCCATGCGCCCCGACCCGCTCGTCAGGGCGCGGGTGCCGCGAGAGCTCCTCAACGGTGACTAGGCGGAGGCCGGCGGTTGTCTAAAGCCCCAAGGGGTCATCAGAAGTAGCCGAGGCGGCGCAGGTGGGCGGCAACGTCGGGGGGGAGCTTGCCTCGTTCGTCGAGCTGCTCGCAGGCGGCGCGGAAGAGGTCGAGCTCGGCGCGTAGCTCCTCGAGGCCCTCGATCGCATCTCCACGCGGGATGAGATCCTCGAGCTCGTCGGGGTCGCGGGCGAGGTCGTAGAGCTCGTAGCGCGGCTCGATCCGCTGGGTGTCGAGCCAGTGCTCGGAGGTCCAGATCAGCTTCAGGCCGCCGCGGCGCAGTGAGACGCGCTGGCCGTCGAGGGCGAAGCCCGAGTGGGAGCCGTCCATGCGCGCCAGCGCGAGGGAGGGGCGTTCGGGCGCCGCGGGGCCGTCACCGAGCATGCCGAGCAGGCTCGAGCCGCCGCGCATGCCTTCCGGCTCGAGCTTTAGTGCCTCCAGGACCGTCGGCGCGACGTCGGACAGGCGCGCTTGCGCGGCGATGCGCGAGCCGGCGTGCTCCGCTCCAGGCATCCGGAGGATGAGCGGGACGTGCAGCTCCTCGTCGTAGAGGAAGGCGCCGTGGTCGAAGAAGTAGTCGTGCGGGCCCAGACCCTCGCCGTGGTCCGAGGTGAAGACGACGAGCGTGCGCTCGAGCTGGCCGCGTGCCGTCAGAGCGTCGAGCAGGCGCCCGACTTCCTGGTCCGCGTAGGAGACCTCGCCGTCGTGCAGGGCGACCATGTGATTGCGGGCGGCCTCGTCGCGCACCAGCTCGCGGCGCTTCGGCGTCGAGAGCTCGTACCAGTCGAATCGACCGTACTGGCCCGTGTCGCGGTAGCTCGGATCGTGCATCCGGTCGAAGGGCGGCGGGGGCTCGTAGGGGGCGTGCGGGTCGTAGAGGTGCACCCAGAGGAAGAACGGGCCATGGTCGAGGCGCTCGAGCCACGCCAGCGCGGCGTCGACCGTCTCGCCCGCGGGGCGATCGGAGCGCTGGATGCGCACGCCGCACCGCTGGGCGAGCTGGAAGGCGGTCTGGATCAGGGTCAGGCGCTCGGCGGGCTGGGGCATCCAGCGCAGCGCGAGCAGCCGGTCGTCGTAGCGCTCGAAGCGCGACGCGAAGCCGCAGGCGGCGTCGGCGAGCGTGAAGCCGGAGACGAAGGCTGCGCTGCGGTAGCCGACCGGCGCGAGCCGTTCGCCGAGCGTCACGGCATCCCGCGCGAGGGGCTTGCCGTTGATCGTCGCGCTGTGCTCGATCGGCAAGAGGCCGGTCAGGATCGTCGCGTGGGAGGGGCCGGTCGTGTTCGACTGCGCCGTCGCCTGCTCGAACAGGATCCCCTGGCTGGCGAGCGCGTCGATGCGCGGCGTGCGCGCCGTTGGGTTGCCGTAGCAGCCCAATCTGTCGGCGCGCAGCGTGTCGACGGTGACCAGGAGCACGTTCGCGCGCTCCCCATCGGTCGGGGCGGCCACGTCCGGGCCCGGCCGGGGCATGCGCAGGAGCAGGAAGAGGCCGGCGGCGGTCAAGAGCGCCGCGAAGGCGCCCCAGGCGAGCGGGCGCGCCGGCAGCGGCCACCAGGCGAGCACCTCGCGCAGGGCCAAGACCAGCAGCGTGCCCGCGAGCGCCGCGGCTATCAGCGAGGTCAAGCCCGGCGAGCCGCGCACGACCCACGCGGCTAGCCCGAGCGCAGCTCCGAGGCCCGCGCAAGCCGAGGCCGGCGCCGCGCGGTGCTCGGCGGGCCTCCACAGCGCCAAGGCGGGCAGCGCGCACACGGCTCCGAGCCCCGCGCCGGCGAGGGCGTGGCCTGCGATGGAGATCGCGAGCAACGCCGCGCCCCAGTCGGCGTAACGGGCCTCGCCCGGGGAGAGCAGCGGCAGCGCCGCCGCCGCGCCGACCGCGGCCCCGGCCACGCCGGCCAGGGCCGCCGCCCGCAAGAGGCACCTCCCCAGCCGCTCCGGTCTCGTGCGAGGATCGCTCATTCGTCTCCGCGACAGTTCACCACGTAGGCTTGCTCGATGATCGCCCAGCCGGCCGAGAAAATGGAATCCTGACTGCGACCCGAATGTTGCCGTACCTGCGATTGCAGCTCGTGTACCTGACCGCCAGCGCCCTCCTGGCGCTGGCGGTCTGGTGGCTGTGGGGGCGCAGCGCCCGGGTGCGGGCGAGCCCGCGGCTCCGCATCGGGGCGACAGCCGTGAGCCTGGGGCTGGCCTGGGTCGCGGGGGCCGCAGCGGCGCTGATCCTGGGCCGGGCCCACTTCTCGAGCCGCTTCTCGATGGTCGCGTTCGGCTTCTACTGGGCGGCGGTGTGCCTGCCGCTGGTCGGGCTCGCCGCCGCGCTCGGCCGGCGTTCGGCCAAGCCGGATTGGCCGCTGGCGCTCGCGGCCGTCGTTCTGCTCGCCGGCGGCGCCTGGGCGCTGTTCGTCGAGCCCAACCGGCTCCAGGTGGACGAGCTGACGCTGCGCTTCCCCGCCTGGCCGAACCCAGCTCCGCCGCTGCGCGTCGTGCACGTGTCCGATCTGCAGACGGTCGGGAGCTGCGAGCGCGAGAGCCGGGCCGCGGAGCTCATCAACGCCTTCCATCCCGACCTGATCGTGATCACCGGCGACTACATCGCCGGTCCCTTCGGCGATCCCGAGCCGGCGATCGCGGCCGCGCGCGCGTTCCTGGGCTCGTTGCGAGCGCGCCTCGGGATCGTGTGCGTCTCCGGCCACTCCGAGACCGAGGCCCTGCGAGGGCGCGTGCTCGAGGGCCTCGACGTCCACTACTTGCAGAACGAGGAGCTCGAGCTCGACCTCTCCGGCGCGGGCGGTCCGCGCCGGCTGCGGATCTTCGGCGCGCCGGCCCACGGCCTCGACCTGTCGCGCTTCGATGTGCGGCGCGAGCCGGGCCTGGTGACGATCTTCGTCAGCCACGTTCCCGACGTCTCCTGGGACCTGATCGGCCTCGGCGTCGACCTGCACCTGGCGGGCCACACCCACGGCGGCCAGATCGTGGTCCCCGGCTTCGGGCCGCCGGTGATCCTGAGCCAGCTCCCGCGCTCGCTCGCGCGCGGCCTGCATCCCTTCGGCGACCACTGGTTGAACGTGAACCCGGGGATCGGCATGGAGGGGCACCACGCGCCGCGCATCCGCTTCCTGTGCCCGCCCGAGATCGATTGCATCCTGCTGGCCGGCGGGGGAGCGCCGTTCGAGCCGCGGCCGCCGCCGTCCAGGCGCAAGAGGATGTTCCGCTGATGGCGCCGAGCGGGCGGGTGGCCCGAGCCCGCTCGGGCGCATAGCCTTCCGGCGCCCATGTCGACCTCGCAGGAGCTGGCCGAGGCCGCGCGCTCGAGCGTCCGCGCGGCGCGCGAGCCATTCGGCTCATCGCCATCGCGCGGGCGTCTGGAGCTGCTCCTCGGCCTGGCGGCGCTCGCCTTCCTCGCGTGGCTGCTCGCGTGCCTGGTGAACACCGCGCAGTTCCGCGCCGCGGACGACGCCTTCATCACCTACGTCTACGGGCGCAACCTCGCCGAGGGTCACGGCCTGCGCTACAACCCGAGCGACTCGGAGCCGACTTCGGGGGCCTCGAGCCTGCTCCACGTCCTCTTCGCCGCCGCAGCTTGGCGAGCGGGAGCCGATCCGCTGGTCGCGACGCGCGCGCTCGGGATCGCGGCGCTCGTCGCCGTCGCAGTCGCGATCGGCCTCGCCGCCGCCCGCGCGTCACGCTGCGGCGCCGGCGCCGGCCTGCTCGCGGGAGCGGCGGTCGTGCTCGGGATCGCGCTCATGCCCGAGACGACGGTGCACCTCTCCTCGGGCATGGAGACCTTGCTCTTCTTCTCGCTCCACGCGCTGGCGGCAGCCTGGGCGGCGTCGGTGGTGTCGCGCGAGCGCCCGCCGGGCCTCGCCGCGGGCGTCGCTGGGGGACTTTTGTCCGTTGCGCTGCTCCTCGCGCGGCCCGAGGGCGTCCTCCTGGCCGCGGGTTGGCTGGCCGGCGCAGCGCTCGCGCGCAGCGTGCTGTGGCCTGGGCGCGGCGCCGGCCGAGAGCTGCGCGCCCTCGCGCCGGCCTGGATCGGCCTCGCGCTGGCCGCCGTGGCGCTCGTCGTCTGGCACGCCGCCTACTTCGGCCACCTGCTCCCCAACCCCTACTACGTCAAGTCGGCGAACCGGATCTTCGGCAGCTCCGGCGATCCGCTGCCGGGCTTGGACACGACCTGGCGCTTCGCGCTGATGCGGTTCCTGCCGCTGGCGGGACTCGCGGCCCTGCTCGCGCGCTGGGCGGGAGCGCCTCGCCGAGCGCTCGCCGCGGGCGCGTGGCTCGCACTCCCCTCGGCAGTGGTGCTCGCGCTCTACGCGCGCGCCGTTCACGAGATGGCGGGCGGCTACCGCTACGAGTGGCCGCTGCTCGCGCCGCTCTTCGCGGGAGCCGCCGTTGCGCTCGGCGCGCTGCGAAAGCGCTCGAGGGCGAGCTTCGCCGGCGCGCTCGCCGCGGGCGGCGTCGCGCTCCCGCTGCTCTACAGCCCGCTGCCGCCGCCGATCCTGAACTGGCTCTCGCACCCGCGCAGCGCGGCGACCGTTTGGCTCGAAGGGCGCAACCAGGGCAACGCGCTGGAGCGGCTCGGCCTCGACCTGGCCGAGACCGGCCTGGAGCAGCGCGCGACGATCCTGCTCTCGGGCGCGGGTCAGGTCCCGTGGCACTCGCGCTTCCGCGCGATCGACTGGATCGGGCTGAACGACAACGTGCTCTCGGGTCGCGAGCCGCTGTCCATCGACGAAGTCTGGCGCTACATCGAGTCGCAGGCGCCCGACGTCGTTTACTCGATCCTCCCGCCGGCCGCGCCGGGCTCGAGCTCGCCCGGCGACGACCCGAACTTCCAGGGCGCGAGCGTCCAGCGAACGCTCGCCGGGCGCGGCTCGGCGCTCTTCTCCCACTGGGACCCCGCGCGCTTCGCCGAGATGGTCTGGCGCGAGATGACCTACGTCCGCGACCGCTGTGAGCTGGGCGCCGCCTACGAGCTGGGCGGTGCCTGGGGCGACGCCTGGTGGCTCTACGCTTACGTGCGCAACGACTCGCCGCACCGCGAGGTCTTGATGAGCACGTTGCGCGACTCGAAGCGGGCCGACCGCTGAGGGCGGCTCACCACGCGAAGTGCTCGCGCGCCAGCCACTGGCGCGGGAGTGCGGCGGCGGCCTCCAGCTCGCGGCCGAAGGCCTCGAGGTCGCCGGCTTCGGCGTGAGGGCGCAGGCGCTCGGCCAGCTCGCGCGGGAAGACGCCGCGCATCGCCTCGAGCTTCGCCACCAGCTCGCGGGCTTGCTCGGGAACGGGCTCCTTGCGCGCGGCCTTGCGCCAGGCCTCGCCGAGCTTCAGCGCCGAGCTCCAGTCCTTGCTCTCGCCGCCCTCGAGGACCGGCTTCAGCTCCTGCAGCTCGCGCTTCGACACGGGGCGCTCGAGCAGCGCCGCCCACTCCACGAGCACCGCCAGCGCCGGTTGGCGGCCCTCGCGCGCGAGCGACTCGGCGGTGGTCTTCAGGCTCTCGACGGTCGCCTGCAGCGCCTCGAGCTTGCGCCGGGCATCGTCCACGGGCGAGAGCAGCCCGCGCCCGAACTCGCCAGCCTCGCGCAAGAGCGCCAGGGACGCCGCGAGGTCGCCTTCGCGCAGGCGCGGTGCGCCGGTCTCGGCCCAGCGCTGCAGCCAGGCCTGGAGCCGCGGCAGCCGGTGGCGCGCGATCAGGTCGTCGAGCGGCGTGTCCAGGTAGGTGGGCGTCCCCGGCTCCCACGGCTGGCCGATCGCGAAGCCCGGATCGCCTTCCCAGACCACCTTGCGGTCGACGTCGAGGAGGATCAGCCGCGGCAGGTTGAAGCGCAGGGTCGAGTAAGCCTTGTTCGTGTCGCCGATCCCGAAGCCCTCGCGCCGGTCGACGGCGAGCGAGCCCGGGAAGGGGTGCTCCGCGAGGTAGGCGTCGATCGCCTCAGCGTCGTTCGGCGAGCAGACGGCGACGATCTCGAGCCCGACGTGGGCGTAGTCCTGGGCCAGCGCGCCGAGCCAGGCATCGATCGGGATGATCTCGTTCTGGTCGATGCTCCAGAGCACCAGGAGCTGCGGCACCGCCCCGACGTCGTCCCAGCCCTCGCGCGGCTTCTGGATCCAGCGCCCGACCGCGGGGAACGGCGGGACGCTTCCCTGGAAGCTGCCGCCGAGCGCGCCGCCGCTCGCCGCGCGCAGCTTCTCCATGCGCAGCTCGCGCTCGAGTCGCGCCGCCGGGTCGCGCGGGTGGCGCGCGAGGAAGCGGACGTCCTTGAAGCTCGCCTCGCCGGGCCCGGTGATCAGGCCGAAGGTGCCGCGCAGGACGTCCGCGTTGGCGAACTCCTGCGTCGCGAGCAGCTCGCCGTCGCACCAGGCGTCGACGATCCCGCCGGAGATGTCGATGCGCAGCTTGTGCCACTTGGCGGTCTGGGTCGCCACCGCGGCCGGGCTCGAATCGACCGGAGTGTGGCGCCAGATCTTGAACGCGTCGGCGCCGTAGAAGCTGGTCAGGTCGACGAAGCCGCTGCCGGCGATGGCTGGCGCCTCGCCCGGCAGCCGCGGCCCGTCGCCCCCTTCACCATTGGAGACCGCCGCCGGCTTGCCCGGGAAGAGGATCAAGGCGTGGAAGCTCGAGGCGTCCTTGCGGCCGAAGACCAGGCCGGCGAAGGCGACCTTGCCGCGCTCCACGAGCACCTCGGCCTCCAGGGAGAAGTCCCCCGAGGTCACCTTGTCCAGCGAGAGCAACTTGAAGTCGTAGCGACCTTCC
>DATKBQ010000271.1:0-2542 GCA_035546375.1 Planctomycetota bacterium
GCCAGGTACACTGCCGGGGCGCCAGCCGTCAGCGCGAGCAGGATGCCGCCGAAGCGGCCAAAGGCCCCCGGCGCTTCGTAACCCGCCCGCGCCGCCTGGAGGGCTTCGGGGTCGTGGACCTCCGGGAGCGATTCGACCGCCACGCGGTCGGTCCAGCTCGGCAGCAGGTGACCCACGAGAATGAGCGCGGGGACGAGCATCCATTGTTTGAAGAGGAGCGCCGCAGCGATACCGAGGCCGAGGCCGAACTTCGCGACCTTGTCGACCAGGGTGTACCTGCGCTCCAGCCGCAGGTGCGTCTCGAGGTCGGGGACGAGATACACGGGACCCCCAGGGCCGCGCGAGAGGAAGAGCTTCCGCCCGTCGTTCAGATACACGAAACGCTCGACACCAGGCGTCTTGAACACCGCAGCTCAGCCTCGCCGGCATTCTATCGCGTGGGGAGGCAACGGAGGATACCGAGAAATGCCGACACAGAGGCGCGGAGGGCACGGAGGCGCGCGGAGGCCCAAGTCGGGCTGGTCGCCCGCTGCGCGGGTGCCCTCGTGGGTCCTCCGTGCCTCTGTGCCTCCGTGTTGGCACTTCTCCGCGGACTTCGTCGTCTCCCTGTGGGGCTTGATAGAATCAGGGGGTCCCATGGCCGATACGAACAGGCAGACTGGGGGGGAGGTCCTCGAGCGCACGCGGCAGGAAACGAAGAAGCCCGAGCTCTTCAAGGTCCTCCTGCTCAACGACGACTACACGACCATGGAGTTCGTGATCGAGATCCTCGAAGGCGTGTTCCACAAGCAGCCGGCCGAAGCCTTCCGGATCATGATGCTCGTGCACACGCAGGGCAAAGGCCTGGCGGGCGTCTACCCGTTCGAGGTTGCGGAGACGAAGGTGGAGACGGTGGTGCAGCGCGCGCGCGAGCACGGCTTTCCGCTGCGCGCCGCCATGGAGCCGGAATAATTCAAAATGCCAAAAGGCAAAATGACAAATGGCAAATGAATCAGGGAAATCCGCGCGTCCGTGACCGGTCCGGGCGATGACCACAGGCGCAGCATTTGGCATTTGGCATTTGCCATTTCGAATTGACACGAACCATGTTTAGCCCAGCACTTGAAGTCGTCCTGACGATTGCGTACCGCGAGGCAACGTCCCGCCGGCACACGCACCTCACGCTCGAGCACCTGTTGTACGCGCTCGCGCACGACCAGGATGGCGAGCGGATCCTCGCGTCCTGCGGGGCCGACCTGCCGCAGCTGCGGAAGGACCTCGACCGGTACCTCAACGAGCAGGTCGAGCAGTTCCCGCGCGGGCAGCAGAAAGAGCCGGAGCAGACGCTCGCATTCCGGCGCGTGCTCCAGACCGCCGTGCTGCACGTGCAGAGCGCGGGGCGCCAGGAAGTCCAGTCGGGCGACGTGCTCGCGGCGACGCTCCAGCAGAACAAGTCCTTCGCGGCGCAGCTCCTCTCCGCGCAGGGCGTCACGCGCCTGGACGTGCTCGACTACATCACGCACGGGATCAGCAAGGTCCCGCCGGCGGCGCCGCTGTCGAGCGACGACGCGACCAGCGAGACGGGCGACGCGGACGCCGGCATCGGGGAACGCGGCTCCGGGACCTCCCGGGATCCGCTGTCCGCCTACGCGATGAACCTGACCGAGCGCGCCCGCAAGGGGGAACTCGATCCGTTGATCGGCCGCATCGACGAGCTCCAGCGCACGCTCGAGATCCTCTGCCGCCGCCGCAAGAACAATCCCGTGTTCGTCGGCGACGCCGGCGTGGGCAAGACCGCGCTGGCCGAAGGGCTCGCCTCGCGGCTGCTCGAAGACGACGTCCCCGAACCACTCGAAGGGGCGGAGGTCTTCTCGCTCGACACCGGCGCCCTGCTCGCGGGCACGCGCTTCCGCGGTGACTTCGAGGAGCGCTTCAAGGCGGTCATCGCCGCGCTCGCGAAGCGGAGGATGCCGATCCTCTTCATCGACGAGATCCACGCCACCGTGGGCGCCGGCGCCACCACCGGCGGGACGATGGATCTCGCCACGATGATCAAACCGATCCTCACCGCCGGCCAGCTTCGGGTCGTCGGATCGACGACGCACGAGGAGTTCAAGCACATCGAGAAGGACCGCGCCCTGGCGAGGCGGCTCCAGAAGATCGCGGTCGAGGAACCCTCCATCCCCGAGACGGTGCGGATCCTCCAGGGGCTGCGCTCGCGCTACGAGTCGCACCACGGCGTGAAGTTCGACGACGAGGCGATGGAGGCCGCCGCCAAGCTCGCGGCGCGGCACCTGCGCGACTACAAGCTGCCCGACAGCGCGATCGACCTGCTCGACGAGGCGGGCGCCAAAATGCGCCTGAAGATGGGACGCACGGCCGCCACGCGCAAGGCAGCCGAGGCTCAGGGGGCTGACGCACCGCCAGAGCCGCCGCCGGTCGAGATCACCGCCGAGCACATGGAGGAAGTCGTCGCGCGGATGGCGCGCATCCCGGCCAAGCAGGCCTCCTCGTCCGACAAGGATCGCCTCCGCAACCTCGAGGAGTCGCTCGGGCGCGTCGT
>DATKBQ010000272.1:0-2517 GCA_035546375.1 Planctomycetota bacterium
GTAAGTCGTGAACTTCACGAGTTACGTCAATGCAATTCCGTAGACAATCGCGTCGCGGCAGATCTTCGGGCAAGCTCGGGCCGCAGCGCGCCGATAGACGAAGCGGAGCGACTGCGCGACCGCAACCCAACCCCCACGGCCCCCTCACCCCCGCCGAAGAGACATCCCGGGGAAGCGCCGGCGCGAAGTGCGGAAAGTGGGCTTGAGCGCACGGAATCTCGCGGCCGTGCTCGGCCGCGAAAGCGCCCGAAGGGCGCCCCTGCACGGCCCCATGGCTAATCCTTCGGCCCTTCTCGAGCCGAGACAACCGTGCGATTCATCGACTCCGCAGCCCCTCGAAAACGTCGAATCCTTCAAGAGCGCTACACCCCGCGCCGTTCCTGCGGACCAACCGCAACACGAGTCGCACTCGGACACCCGCACCGCATGAAGCTCGCCTACCTCGCCGCCATCCTCTCCCTCCTCCCGCTCTCCACCATCCGCCAAGACCCGCCCGAGCCCTACGCCGACCTGAAGCACCGCGCCGAGGCGCACTACGCCCAAGGCTCCTTCGCCCTCGCCCGCGACCTCTACCACCGCGCAATCCTTTCCGACCTCCCTCCCGACGAGCGCCGCTGGGTCCAATTCCGTCTCGCGGACACCCTCTGGCGCTCGCGTGCGTCCACCGCCACCCCCGACCCGACCGACCTCGACGCGGCCCGCCTCGCCCTCGAGGAGCTCACCCGCATCATCCCGCCCGAGCCGCGCGATCTCGTCTGGGCCGAGGCCCACGAGTCGCTCGGCGACTTCTCCTGGACCCGCCGCGGCGCGTGGGACTGGTCGAGCGCCTGGAGCCACTACCAGTCCGCCCTCTCGCACTGGAGCGCTTCACCGGACCTCGAGCTCGCGCGCGAGCGCTACCTCGCGATCGTCTGGAAGATGAGCGCCCCCGATACCTCCGGCGGCTCGAGCGAGCCCTGGCGCGGTGGCTACGTGCCCCAGGCCGTGCTCGAGAACGCCGTGCGCCTCGCGCGCACGCCCTCGGAGCGCTCGCGCGCCCACTTCCTGCTCGCCATGACCCTGCGCCAGCGCGGCGGAGACGCCCGCAGCTCGCGGCGCATCGCGCGCGCGTTCGAGGCGGCGCTCGAAGGCGGCAAGGAGCTCGACGGCTACGACGACGCGCTCTACTTCTACGCGCAGTGGCTCGCGGGCGGCGGGCGCGTCGTGCGCCGCGAGGGCGGTGGCTGGTCGAGCGAGCCCGACTTCCGGGCCGCGCTCGCGCTCTACCGGCGGCTGGCGCAGGAGTTCGCGCCGGGCGAGAGCCGCTGGCGCGACGACGCGCTGCGCCAAGCGCAGGAGATCGTGCGGCCCGTGCTCGGGAACAGCGCGTCGACCGCATTCCTTCCCGGCTCCGAGATCGCGCTCCAGCTCTCCTGGCGCAACCTCGCTCGCGTCGAGATCGCGATCTATCCGGTCGAGCTGGCGCGCGACCTCGCGCTCTCGGGGGACGACTCCAGCGGCCGCCTCGCGGAGCACGTGGTCCTGGGCCGCAGGGAGCCGTACCTCGCCTTCGCGCGCGACACCGGCGACGCCGGCGACCACCGCCACGGGAGCCTCGAGCTGCGCCTCGAGCGCAGGCTCCCGGCAGGCGCCTACGTCGTCGAGGCGAGCGCCGCGGGCCAGCGCGCGCGCGATCTCGTGCTCGTCAGCGACGCCGCGGTGCTGCTCAAGGCCTCGAGCGGCAAGGCGCTCGCCTGGGCGAGCGACGCGCTCAGCGGCGCGCCGCTCGCAGGCGCCGAGCTCGTGCTCTTCGAGCGCTCCCACGCACGCAGCGGGTGGCGCCGGCGCTCAACGGGGCCGAGGAGCGCTTGAGCGTCGCCAGGTGAGCCCGGGAAGGCTGCCGCGGTGCGCCCGGGGCTGCACGGTGTGCGCCGCGACGACGAACCGTCCGAAGTGAATCGGGGTCTCAGGCCGGGCGAGGTGCCGCGCGGACCGCGCTCGCCAGGCGCAGGGGTTTCCCAGCCACCCCGACGGACGATCGAGTAGGCTTCTCGAAGCCCGCAATCCCGCCCCCCTTCACCCCCCTTCGCCCCCCAGCCATGGGCCTGCTCGACCGTTTCAAGAAGAAGTCCGACACCGAGATCCAGGCGCTCGTCGATCAGCTCGGCCATGCCGATTGGCAGGCGCGCTGCGCCGCAGCCGAGGCGCTGGGGAACCTGGGCGCCCGCGCCGAGGCGGCCGTGCCGCGGCTCGAGGAGGCGATCAGCGACGAGAATGGGGAGGTGTGCCTCGCGGCGTCGGATGCGCTGTCGAAGATCCAGCGCGCGATCGGGTGAGCGCGGGCGGGGGCGGGACGGGGGTAGGGGTAGGGAGCAAGCGTGCAGGGGCGCGCTTCGCGCGCTTCGGCGGCCGAGTACGGCCGCCGGATTCCGCGTCCGGTTCGGCCGCTCGAGCGCCGAACCTACCGCGGAATTCAGGTAGGAAGAGCTTCGCGCCCGAGAGGTAGGGCCAGGTGGATGGCGTGTCGGATGGGATCCC
>DATKBQ010000273.1:0-3621 GCA_035546375.1 Planctomycetota bacterium
GTCCCGGCGGCGAGCCGCGGCTCCGCCGGTTGAGGGCGCTCGCGGCGCGCCGAGCTGCACGGCGTGGATCTCGAGGGCGGGGTTGAGCTCGACGCAGAGGCGGTAGAGCAGCTCCTCTCCGGCCCGCGGATCGGCGGGACACCGCTCGCGCAGGCGGCGCTCGAGGTCGCCCCGGAACTCCGGGCAGCAGGCCTCGATCACCAGCCGGCGGTAGCGGGCGCCGTCGAGCCGTGCCGCGCGGGGCGGCTCGAGCTCGCCGGCCTCGCGCACCAGCAGGCGCACGAACGAGTCCGCCGGGGCGAAGTAGCGCAGGACGCTGCGGCTCTCGAGCGGATCCAAGGGGAGGACCGGCCTGGGGGAGGATCGCGGTGACCGGCCCGCCGGTGCGGCCTAGTGATCGGTCGGACGCGCGGCGCAACTTGGGGAGCGTCGGCGAATTCCGCCCGCCCCGGATTCGGCACATCGGAAGCCGCCCGGCGCCCGATACACTCGGACTCCCTCACATGGCAGCGCGCGAAGACGTCGAGTTCCTGGCCCTGTTGGTCCACCGCGGCCACCTGGCCCGCGCCCAGGCCGAGCCGTTGCTCGCGGGCCTGCAGCGCGGCGAGCCGCTCGATCTCTTGCTCGAGCGCGAGGCCGGTTTCGAGCCCGAGCAGATCGCGCGGCTGCGGCGGACGCGCGGCGGCGAGATCCCCGAGATCCCGGGCTACGAGATCCTCGGCAAGGCGGGCACCGGCGGCACCGCCGACGTCTGGCGGGCGCGCGACAAGAAGAGCCTCAAGGTGATCGCGCTCAAGGTGCTGCGCGGCGACGTCGCGCGCCACGAGCCGACGCGCAAGGCCTTCATCACCGAGGCGCGCCTGCTCGAGCGCCTGCGCCATCCCGGCCTGGTAGCCGGCTACGGCGTGGCGCGCAGCGGCACGACCTACTTCTCGCGCATGGAGTTCATCGAGGGCAGCACGCTGCTCGAGCTGCTCGACCGCGGCCAAGCCTTCGACGAGCGCGCCGCGCTGCGCGTGGTGCTCGAGATGGCGGGGGTGCTCGAGTACCTCTCCTGCGAGGGCGTGATCCACCGCGACGTGAAGCCCGGCAACATCATGCTGGCCCCCGACGGGCGCATGAAGCTGATCGACCTCGGCTTCGCGGGCCGGCCCGAGGAGCCGCCGGCGGCGAGCGACACGACCGTCGGCACGGTGGGCTACCTGGCGCCGGAGCAGTGCACCGGCGGCGCGGCGGACCTGCGCAGCGACATCTACAGCCTCGGCGTGACGCTCTTCCACCTGGTCGTGGGGCGCCTGCCCTTCGAGAGCTCGGACGACCGCGAGGTCCTGCGCATGCAGGTGATGGAGGCCCTGTCGGCGCCCGAGCTGAAGAGCCGCGGGCTCTCGCACCACCTCCACTACATCCTCGAGAAGATGATGGCCAAGGACCTGAGCGCCCGATACCAGAGCTGGGTGGAATTGACCGAGGACGTGCGGGGCCAGATCGAGGGGAGCGAGCGCCTGGACTACGAGAGCGAGGTGCGCTCCCGCGCCGCGCGGCCGGGCGGTGGCGCCCGGCGTTGATCCTCCGCTCGACGAGCAAGGAGACCGGATGAAGGGCGCGTTGCTGGCATTCCTGGCCGCGGTGGTGATCGCCGGAGCGGGCGCGGGCGGGTTCTTCGCCGCCCGGCGATGGGTCACGCCGGAGCCGGTTCCCCGGCCCGAGGCCGATCGGGCGGAAGCGACTCCGACCTATGCCCGCCGCGCGATGGTCGCGCCGGCTGCGGTGGGGCAGGGGCCGACGATGACCGTGCTGGGCGCCCCCAAGAGCTCGCGCTGGGCCGAGACGAACGCGCGCGCCATCGAGGCGCTCGGCCGGGGCGAGCTGGAGCTCGCGGTCGAGCTGTTCGAGAGCTGCGTGGAGGCCCAGCCGGCCGAGCCGGTCTTCGCCCACAACCTGGCCGAGGCCCTGGCCCGCCAGGCGCTGCGTGACCACGAGGTGCTGCGCCCGTGCGTGGGATGCCTCGAGCTGCTCGAGCGGGCGCTCGAGCTGGCCCCCGAGCGCGAGGACCTGGCGGCGCTCTTGGAGCGCTGGCGGCGCGAGGCGGAGGCGGAGAAGGACTTCTGGCGCGACAGCTCGCTCCACTTCGATCTGGCCTACGACGGGTTCCAGACCGACCTGCTGCGCGGCTCGCCGGAGATCCTGAACGAGCTGGAGCTCGCCTACACCGACCTGACCGAGCACTTCGGCGTCCGGCCGGTCGACGACGGCCGGCCGCGCATCTCGGTGGTCTTCTACCGCCGCGAGGGCTTCCAGGGGATCACCGGCCTGGGCGACTGGGCGGGCGGCGCCTTCGACGGCACCGTGCGCGTGCCGGTCGAGGACCTCGCCCTCGAGCGCGAGCGCTTGCGGCGCGTGCTGCGCCACGAGCTGGTGCACGCCTTCGTGCGCCATGCCGGCGGCCTCGGGGTTCCGGGCTGGCTGAACGAGGGGCTGGCGCAATGGCTCGAGGGCGACGCGAAGGCCGGCGTGAGGGCCGCCCAGCGCCAGCTCGCGGGCCGCGAGCTGTTCTCGCTCGACACCCTCCAGGGCAGCTTGATCACCTGGAAGGACGAGGCCGAGATCGGAGTGGCCTACGCCCAGAGCCTGGCCCTGTGCGATCACGTCGCCCGCCGCTACGGCGAGGGGGTGCTGTTCGCGATGGTCGAGGGCTGCAAGCGCGGCGAGGCACCTGCGGCGACGTTCCAGCGCTGGACGGGGCTCGACCTGGCGGTCGCCCTCAGGGACCTGGCGGAGGAGCTGGCGGGTCGCTGAGGGGCCGAGGACCGGCCGACCCGGGGCGCCGCAGCCCCTGGCGAAAGGGTTAA
The DNA here is from genome assembly GCA_035546375.1 of Planctomycetota bacterium. GTDB lineage: Bacteria > Planctomycetota > UBA1135 > UBA1135 > DATKBQ01. The sequence goes on from DATKBQ010000273.1 coordinate 2,850, forward strand.
AGCAAACGACCGTGTCAGGAACACGGTCGTTTGACTTCCAGGGCTCGTGTCAGGAGCACGGCCCTGGCCTCGACAGGGGTTCTAGAGAAGCGGCTCGACCGATCGCGATCCTTCAGCCTGTGCGCTCGTCCTGTAGCTCAGGAAGAGCAGCACCGTCTCCACCACCCAGACCCCCAGGAGTGCCCATGCGCAGACGACTAGGAGCGACATCCAGGGGTTCTCTCTGTCCAGTAGGCGGGCGACGGCCGAGTCAGGAACACCATCGGTGAGTCCGGCCCGTTTCTAGCCTCTTGGTTGCCGGAGTTTTAAATACTGTTCACGATTCTTTGGCGGAATCCCGCAATTGGCACCCGGAAGGGTCCCCGGGGCACGATCGCGGCCCCGACCCGCAACCCTGCGCCGCCCCGCCGGTCGGTAGGGCGTGAGCCTTCCCGCCTTCTCGGACGAGCACGATTCGCCGCGCGAGCGGGCGGGGCCCGGCGCGGAGCGTGGTCTCGAGCTGCGCGAGCGGGCGCGCGGGCTCGGGCCGGACCGGCTGGACGCGTGGGAGCTCTTGACGCTGGTCCTGGGCTCGCGCCGGAGCGGCGAGCAGGCCCTGAGGCTGCTCGAGCGGTCGGATCTGGTGGAGCTGTCGCGCTCGAGCCCGCGGGAGCTGGAGCGGAGCCTGGAGCTCTCCGCCGGGGAGGCGGCGCGGGTGGCTGCGGCCTTCGCGCTGGGGAGGCGGGTGAGCGGGCACGTCCGGCCGCCGCGCGGGCCGCTGCGCTCGGCGGTG
>DATKBQ010000274.1:0-9429 GCA_035546375.1 Planctomycetota bacterium
GGGAAGAAGAGCTCGAGCTCGCGCCGCGCCGAGTCGGGGCTGTCGGAGCCGTGGACGAGGTTGTTCGAGAAGGACATGCCGAGGTCGCCGCGGATCGTGCCGGGCTCGGCCTGGCGCGAGTTGGTCTTGCCCATCAGGCGGCGCGTGACCTCGATCGCGTCGACGCCTTCGAGGGCGAGGGCGACGACGGGGCCGGAGGACATGTACTCGACCAGGCCCGCGTAGAAGGGGCGCTCGCGGTGGACGGAGTAGTGCTCCTCGACCAGGGCGCGCGGGAAGCGGCGCATCTTGAGGGCGACGAGCTTGAGGCCCTTGTCCTCGAAGCGCGCGAGGATGCGGCCGATCAGGCCGCGCTGGACGGCGTCGGGCTTGAAGAGGACGAGGGTGCGTTCGAGGGGCATGGGGGGGGGCGGGTGCTGGGGAGGGCGGGGCAGTCTACTGGGAAGTGGGGTGGAGGCGAGCGCGTTGCTGGGACGGCCTCGTTGCGCTGGCGGTGCGCGAGCGAGCAAGCCTACAGGGGCGCGCTTCGCGCGCTTCGGCGGCCGAGTACGGCCGCCGGGTTCCGCGTCCGGTTCGGCCGCAGACGGCCGAACCTCCCGCGGAATTCAGGTAGGAAGAGCTTCGCGCCCGAAGGTGTTCGCGCCACGACGGGGGCCTCGCGCCGCAGCACCGCGTGTCACGTGGGGCGAACGCCATGGCTGCAGGCTGATATGCGGAACGCCGGTGCCGACAGCCCGCTTCACGCCTGAGAGGATCATGACCAGGGCGGACACGAGACCGCCCGTCACGCAGGCCTTCGGGCGCGAAGCTCTTCCTACCTGAATTCCGGGCGCGCAGAGCGGCCGTCTTCGGCCGCTCGAGCGCACGGAATCCGGCGGCCGTACTCGGCCGCCGAAGCGCCCGAAGGGCGCCCCTGCACCGCTGAGGCCGTCATGACCGCGTTCCCTGCACACCGCACCCCGCCCCCGATCCGCTCACCCGACCACTAGCGCCAGCACGCCCGCGACCTCCGGCTTCCCACCCGCCATCACCCGCCCCCTCGCCCTCCCAGGCCTTGACGCCCGCCTTGCTCCCACTAAAGTGCTGGCCCCCGAAGGTCCGCCCGCGCCCCTCCGCGCGTGCGAGCCCGGTGGGGGAGGCGGCGCGGCGCCGAGGTTCCCCCCAATCCTCCGGATCCTCGGGGCACGACCCTCCATGCCTCGCCTCGCTAGCTCCCCGATCGAACTCTCCCCGAGACGAACTCGCCTCCCGTCCAGGCTCGCGGCCTCGGCGCGGGGTGCTCGGCCCCACGACCCCATGCCCTCGACCACCCCCGAGCGAGGAGGGCAAGGCCCCGCGCCCTACCTCAAGTACGCGGGCCTGGGGGTCCAGTTCGCCCTGACCTTCCTCGTCTTCGGCGCGATCGGCTGGTGGCTGGACACGAAGCTCGGAACCGCGCCGTGGCTGATGCTGATCGGGATCGCGCTCGGAGCCGCGGGGGCCTTCTGGTCGCTCGTGAGGAGCGTGCCTCCCGCTGGCGGTTCTCGAGCCCACGGGCACGAACCGAAGACCCGCGACCGCCGATGAGCCTCGCCTGGATCGCAACCCTGCTCGGCCTCGCCGCCGCCGCCGCCGTGGCGGCTGCCCTGGGCGGCGCGCTCGGCGCGGGAGCGCTGGCCGGCTTCGGCGTCGCCTCGTTCGTCGCCCTGGCGGCGGGCTTGCACCGCGCGCACTTGGCGCGCACGCGACCCGAGCGGGCCTTCGGCGCCTTCGCGATCGCCTTCCTCGCCAAGCTCGGGCTGCTCCTCGCCGGCACGCTGCTCTTGCGCTTCGTCGAGCCGCTCGGGGCGCACGCCGATTGGCGCGCCTTCGCCCTGGGCTTCGCGGCCGGCGCCCTGTGGCTCTCGCTCTTCACGACGATCGAGACCTCGCGCACGTTGTCGCGCCAGGGGGCGCGCTGATGAACCCCTTGCGCCTCGCGCTGGTCGCCGCGATCGTCGCCGGCGCGGTGTGGCTCGGCGGGCAGGTCGCCCACCACGATCAGGCCGACGTCTTCCAGGCCCTCTTCTCGCACCTCTCCCCGGCGCCGCTGGTCCTGGGTCACGAGCCGCTCTCGATCGCCGTCCCGGGCTTCCTCGCTCCGTTCACGCTCGATTCCCACGGCACGGCGACCGGCCGCTTGGTGGTCACGAACCTCCAAGTTTTCCAGGTCGCCGCGGTGCTGCTGGTCTTCGCCCTCTTCTGGGGCGTGCCGCGCTACGTGCGCACGGGGAAGGGCGACGCGGTCGCGCGCGTCTTCGCCGGCTGGGCCCAGTGGATCCGCGACGAGATGGTCTACCCGGCCATGGGCCGCGAGCGCGGCCGGCGCTTCCTGCCGTTCTTCCTGTGCATCTTCTTCTTCATCGCCTTCATGAACCTGCTCGGGCTCGTGCCCGGCGGGGCGACGGCGACCGCGTCGATCGCCGTCACCGCGGCCCTGGCGGCGATCACCCTCGCCGCGATGATCGTCTGCGGCATGGTCGCCCAGGGCCCGATCGCGTTCTGGAAGAACCTCGTGCCCCACGTGCCGCTCCTCCTGTGGCCCTTGATGTTCGTGGTCGAGCTGATCGGGCTGATGGTCAAGCCCTTCGCCCTGACCATCCGTCTCTTCGCCAACATGACCGGCGGGCACCTGATCGTGCTCTCCTGCATGGGCCTGATCATGTTCTTCGGCGCGCGCGGGGCGAACGCCGTGGCCGGCTGGGGCTCGGCGCCGCTGGCGGTCGGCTTCGCCGTGTTCATCATGATCATCGAGACCTTCGTGGCGTTGCTCCAGGCCTACATCTTCACGATGCTCTCGATCCTGTTCGTCTCCGCCTCCATCCACCCCGAGCACTGAGCGCGCCGCGCGTTCGAGTCCATCCCACACCCCTCCCACGCCAACCCCGGCCTCCCCCGAGGCTCCAGGAGAATCAAGAGTATGTTGACGCCCTTCGAGGCCCTGATGGCCGTCCAAGAGACCACCGTCCAGAAGTTCGGAGACGCGATCCCGTACGGCTACCTCGGCGCCGCGGTCGGCGCCGGCATCGCCGCGATCGGCGCGGGGCTCGGCATCGGGCGCATCGGCGCCTCGGCCAACGAGGGCATCGCCCGCCAGCCCGAGGCCGCCGCCGACATCCGCGGCGGCTCGATCATCCTGGCGGCCCTGATCGAGGGGGTCGCGCTCTTCGCGGTGGTGGTGACCCTGCTGGTCGCCCTGAAGGTCTGATGCCGCACGCGAACCTGATCGCGCTCGCCCTCGTGCCCGCGCCGGAGGGCGACTTCAACCCGTTCGACCCGGCCCAGGGCGGAGGCATGCTCTGGACCTGGGTCATCTTCGGCGCGGCGCTCTTCTTCATGTGGCGCTTCGTCATGGGCCCGGTCGTGCGCGCCTTGGAGGCTCGCGACGGCGCCGCGCGCAAGGCGATCGAGGACGCGGAGCGGGCGAGCCGCGACGCGGAGGCGGCGCGCGCCGAGGTCGAGGTGCGCCTGGGCGAGGCGCGGGCCGAGGCCGTGCGGCTGCTGGCCGAGGCGCGCGAGCGCGCCGGGGTCCGCGAGCGCGAGATCGTCGAGGACGCCGAGAAGCGCTCCCATGCGATGATCGAGGCGGCGCGACGCGCGATCCGGGTCGAGCAGGACAAGGCCATCGCCGCCATCCGCGACGAGGTGGTCGAGCTGTCGCTGGCGAGCGCGCGGGCGGTGCTCGAGCGCAACGTCGGGGGCGAGGACGACCGGCGGCTCGTCTCGCAGATGGTCAGCCGCGTGAAGAGCGGCCCCGGGACCGTTCGATGACCGGGGCGATGAGCGGGGCGATGAGGGGGCGATGAGTGGGGCGGTGAGCGGCTCGGTGGGCTCCGCGGTGAGCGTGTCGGCGGTCACCGCCCGCTATGCGGACGCCTTGTTCGAGCTGGCGCGCGAGAAGGGGCTGGAAGCGCGCGTCGAGGCCGACGTCGCCTTCCTCGCCCGCGAGGTCGCGGAGCCATCCGTGGCCGCCGACCTGTTCGACGCGCGGGTCCCACCCCAGCGCCGCCGCCAGCGCGTCGAGGCGCTCGGCCATCACCTGCAACCCTTGACGCGCAACTTCCTGGGGCTGCTCGAGCAGAAGCGCAGGCTCGAGGTGCTGCGCGAGCTCCGCGAGGCCTTCCACCGCTGCCTCCTGCGCGCGCGCGGCGCCGTGGAGGGCGTGGTCGAAGCGCCGCGCCCGCTGGAGGCCTCCGAGGTCGCCGGGCTCGCACGCGCGCTCGGTCGCGTGCTCGCGAAGGAGGTCGAGCTCGAGGCTCGCTTGCGGCCGGAGCTGATCGCCGGAGCGCGCGTGATCGTGGACAACAAGCTCCTGGACGGATCGGCCCTCGGCCGCCTGGAGTCGCTGCGCGAGCGGCTGCGCTCGGCCCCGATCGCACACCCTACCCACTAGGAACGGATGACGGACATGGACCTTCGACCCGCCGAAGTGACCTCGATCCTCAAGCGCGAGATCGAGACCTACCAGGGTGAGGCGCGCTTGACGAGCGTCGGCACCGTGCTGTCGGTCGGCGACGGCGTGGCGCGCATCTGGGGCCTCGACGACTGCATGATGAACGAGCTGGTCGAGTTCGAGAGCGGCGTGCGCGGCGTCGCCTTGAACCTGGAAGAGGACAACGTCGGCTGCGTGCTGCTGGGCGAGGCCGCCAAGGTGAAGGAAGGCGACCGGGTGAAGACCAGCGGCCGGATCATCTCGGTGCCCACGGGACCGAGCCTGCTGGGCCGCGTGGTCAACGCGCTCGGCGACCCGATCGACGGACGCGGGCCGCTGGACGTCACCGAGGCCGACTACCTGCCGGTCGAGCGCCCCGCGCCGAACGTGATCGAGCGCGAGCCGGTCAAGGAGCCCCTGCAGACCGGGATCAAGGCGATCGACGCGATGATCCCGATCGGCCGCGGCCAGCGCGAGCTGATCATCGGCGACCGGCAGACCGGCAAGACGGCGCTGTTGATCGACACGATCCTGAACCAGCGCACCACCGGCGGCGGCGACCCGGACGACCCGCGCCAGGTCCTGTGCGTGTACGTCGCCATGGGGCAGAAGCAGTCGACGGTGGTCGACCTCGTGCGCCGCCTCGACGCCGCGGGCGCGATGGCCTACACGATCGTCGTCTCCGCCAGCGCCATCGACGAGGCCTCGATGCAGTACCTCGCGGCCTACTCCGGCGTGACGATGGCCGAGCGCTTCCGCGACGAGGGCCGCCACGTCGTCATCATGTACGACGACCTCTACAAGCAGGCCCTGGCCTACCGCCAGGTGATGCTCGTGCTGCGCCGCCCGCCGGGACGCGAGGCCTTCCCGGGCGACGTCTTCAACCTGCACAGCCGGCTGCTCGAGCGCGCCGCGAAGCTCTCGCGCAACGCGCACGAGCTCAACCCACGCTACACGGCCGGCGGAGGCTCGATCACCGCCCTGCCGGTGGTCGAGACCCAGGAGGGCGACGTCTCGGCCTACATCCCGACCAACGTGATCTCGATCACCGACGGGCAGATCTTCCTGGAGTCGAGCCTGTTCAACGCCGGCGTGCGGCCGGCGGTGAACGTCGGCGTTTCGGTCAGCCGCGTCGGCGGCGCAGCGCAGATCCCGGCCATGAAGAAGATCGCCGGCGGCCTGCGCATCAACCTGGCGCAGTACCGCGAGCTGCAGGCCTTCGCCCAGTTCGGCAGCGACCTGGACAAGGCGACGCAGGCGGCGCTGACGCGCGGCGAGCGGCTGGTCGAGATCCTCAAGCAGGGCCAGTACGCGCCCGTGCCGGTCGAGGAGCAGGTGATGATCCTCTATGCCGGCACGTCCGGCGCCCTGGACGACTTCCCGGCCAAGCGCGTGGTCGAGCTCGAGAAGCTCTTCCTGGCCCAGGCGAGGGACACCCACCCCGAGATCGCCGAGGAGGTGCGCGAGACGCGCCAGCTCTCCGACGCCGCCAAGGCCAAGCTCGACAAGCTGGTCCAGACCGTCAAGCAGCAGCTCCTGGGGTAACTGCGGCGTGGCTTCGGTTCGAGACTTGCGCGTACGGATCCGCTCCGTAGGCAACATCAAGCAGATCACGCGTGCCATGGAGATGGTCGCGGCGACCAAGCTGCGGCGCTTCCAGGACCGTGCCGTGGCCTCGCGGCCGTACGCGCTCGAGATCGCCCAGCTCCTGGCGCGCATGGCCGGCGCGATGGGCGAGCGGCTCGAGGGCCGGCCGCAGTTCCGCCCGGGCGAGGGCGAGGCGGTGGGCGTGCTCCTGATCGCCTCCGACCGCGGCCTGTGCGGCCCCTACAACAGCCAGCTCTTCGCGGCGCTGGAGCGCTGGCTGCGCGAGCGCCCGGGCGTCGACGTGCGTTACTGGGTGATCGGCCGCAAGGCCTTCCAGTACCTCACCAAGCGCGGGCGGCAGGTCGAGCGCTACCTGGTCGAGCCGCCGCTGGAGCAGGTCGACTACCGCATGGCGAAGTACGCGGCGCGCCTCTTGAGCCAGGCCTTCCTGGCGGGCACGTTGCGCGAGGTGTACGTCTTCTACACCGCCTTCGAGTCGATGGCGCGCTACGTGCCGACGCCCGTTCGACTCTTGCCGGTCCAGCGGGAAGGCGAGCCCAGGGGCGAGGGGAAGGCTGGCGGCGAAGCCGCCGCACGCGAGGCCGCGGGCGACGTGATCCTCGAGCCCGACCTCGAGACCCTGCTCGAGCGGCTGGTCCCGCGCTACCTCGAGACGCGCATCTACAACGCGATGCTCGAGTCGATCACCTCCGAGTACGCCAGCCGGCGGCTCTCCATGAAGAACGCCACGGACGCGGCGAGCGACATGCAGTCGATCTTGAAGAACGTCTACAACCGCAAGCGCCAGGAATCGATCACCAAGGACCTCCTGGACATCGTCGGCGGCGCCGAGGCGCTGCGCTGAGAGGACCGGAACCCTTCCGATGACCGCAACGACCACCAGGACCAGGCAAGGCACCATCGCGCAGATCTTCGGCCCCGTGGTCGACGTGCGCTTCCCGCCCGGCGAGCTGCCCGCGATCTACACCGCCCTGTCGGTGAAGGACGCCGCGCGCGGGATCGACCTGGTGCTCGAGATCGCGCAGCACCTGGGCAACGAGGTCGCGCGCTGCGTCGCCATGTCGACCACCGACGGCTGCCGGCGCGGCATGGCCGTGACGGACAGCGGCGCGCCGATCCAGGTGCCGGTGGGGGAGGAGACCAAGGGCAGGATCTTCAACCTCCTGGGGGTCGCGCTCGACAGCCAGATCCGCGGCGAGTTCAAGAGCGAGCTGCACTGGCCGATCCACCGGCCCGCGCCGCTCTTCGAGAACCAGGAGGCGATCTCCGAGGTGTTCGAGACCGGCCTCAAGGTGGTCGACCTCCTGTGCCCGTTCGCCAAGGGCGGCAAGATCGGCCTCTTCGGCGGCGCCGGCGTGGGCAAGACCGTGCTGATCCAGGAGCTGATCCGGATCACGGCCGTCGAGAAGGGCGGCTTCAGCGTCTTCTGCGGCGTCGGCGAGCGCACGCGCGAGGGCAACGACCTGTGGCTCGAGATGAGCGAGGCGACCTACAAGACGCCCGAGGGCCAGGAGGCGCGGGTGATCGACAACGCGGTGCTCGTCTTCGGCCAGATGAACGAGCCGCCCGGCGCGCGCCTGCGGGTCGGGCTCTCGGGGCTGACCATGGCGGAGTACTTCCGCGACGTGAAGGGCCAGGACGTCCTGCTCTTCATCGACAACATCTTCCGCTTCGTGCAGGCGGGCTCGGAGGTCTCGGCCTTGCTCGGACGCATGCCCTCGGCGGTGGGATACCAGCCGACGATGGCCTCGGAGATGGGTGCCCTGCAGGAGCGCATCACCTCCACCAAGGACGGCTCGGTGACCTCCATGCAGGCGGTCTACGTGCCGGCCGACGACATCACCGACCCGGCGCCGGTGGCGACCTTCGCGCACCTGGACTCGACCATCATCCTTGAGCGCAAGATCGCCGAGCTGGGGATCTACCCCGCCGTCGACCCCTTGAAGTCCACCTCGCGCATGCTCGACCCCCAGGTGGTCGGCGAGGAGCACTACAAGGTGGCGCGCGACGTGCAGCAGGTCCTCCAGCGCTACAACGACCTGAAGGACATCATCGCGATCCTGGGCGTGGAGGAGCTCTCCGACGAGGACAAGCTGGCCGTCGCGCGCGCGCGGCGGATCCAGCGCTTCCTCTCGCAGCCCTTCTTCGTCGCCGAGCAGTTCACGGGCACGCCGGGCGTCTTCGTCTCGCGCGAGGAGACCGTGCGCTCCTTCAAGGAGATCGTGGAGGGCAAGCACGACCAGCTCCCCGAGCAGGCCTTCTACATGGTGGGCGGGATCGACGCGGCCATCGCGCGTGCGAAGGCGATCGAGGCGAGGTAGCGCTTGGCCGGGCGTACCCTGTCCCTGCGCGTGATCACGCCCGAGCGCATCGTGCTCGACGCAAAGGTCAGCTCCGTGCGCCTGCCGGGCGTCGACGGCTCGATCGGCGTCCTGCCGCGCCACGCCCACATGGTCGCGGCGATCGACGTCGGGCTCCTGCACTACACCCAGGACGGGATCAAGCACGTGCTGTTCGTCTCCGAGGGCTTCGCGGAGGTCAAGGACGACACGCTGCGCGTGGTCTGCGAGGCCGGCGAGCGCCCGGCGGAGATCGACGAGGGGCGGGCGCGGGCCGCCGAAGCGCGCGCGCGCGAGCGCCTGACTCGCTTCCGCGGGGCGGAGGCGGTTCCCGAGCCCGTCGACCTGCTGCGCGCCGAGGCCGCGCTGCGCCGCGCGCTGACGCGCCTCGAGGCGGTGAGGTACGCGCCGCGCGAGCGCGTGCGCACGTGAGCGCCACCACGGATCCCGCCGGGACTCCTCCGGCACGTCCCGGCGCGCCGCGTTGGCAGCGCACCGTCACCTGCGGCGAGCTGCGCCGCGAGCACGTGGGCGCCCAGGTCGTGCTCGACGGCTGGGTGCACGCGCGGCGCGACCACGGCGGGATCTACTTCCTCGACCTGCGCGACCGCTACGGGATCACGCAGGTGGTGCTCTCGAGCGAGGTCGCGGCCTCGGCCAGGATCGGCCCCGAGTACGTGGTCGCCGTGCGCGGCCAAGTCGCCGAGCGCGAGCCGGGGCAGAAGAACCCCGAGCGCCCGACCGGCGAGGTCGAGGTGGTGGCGAGCGAGCTGGAGGTGCTCTCCAGCTCGCCGACGCCGCCCTTCGAGGTCGCGGGCGGCGCCGAGCCGGCCACCGAGCTGCGCCTGCGCTGGCGCTGGCTCGACCTGCGCCGCGCGCCGCTGCAGCGGAACATGGCGCACCGCTCGCGCTTCGTGCACGCCCTGCGGCGCGCCTTCGAGCGCCAGGGCTTCCTCGACGTCGAGACCCCGATCCTGACCAAGGCGACCCCCGAGGGCGCGCGCGACTACCTGGTCCCGTCGCGGGTGCACC
>DATKBQ010000275.1:0-7796 GCA_035546375.1 Planctomycetota bacterium
CGAACCGGGCAAGGCGAGCGAGAGACGCGGGAGACGGGCGAAGAAGCCCCTCGCCGACGCTACGAATAGGACGGCGGCGAACGGCAGGAGCACGGCGTGGTAGTGGGGGAGCGGTGGAACGCCGGCCAGCACGTAGCCGGCGACGAGGGTCGGCGGCAGCAAGCCGAACAGCACGAGCGCGCGTTCGCCGGCGGCGAGCGTCGCTCCGCGCCAACGGTCGCGGATGCGCAGGGCCGAGCGGAGAGCTCCGTGGAGCAGCGCGGCGCCGTACAGGAGATCCGCCGCGCGCATCGCGAGCCAAGCCGGGCGCGAAGCGGCGCCGCTCGCGACGCCTTGCGGCTCCTCGGGGCCTAAGAGCCACGCCAGGCTCGAGCCCGAGGTCACCGCGGCGCTCGCCCGCGCGTGGGTCCACGCGGAGCTCGCGAGATCGGCCAAGCTTCGGGGGGTGTCGCTCCCGCTCCCGAGTGCGAAGACGAAGCCGTCGAAGCCCTCGGCGATCTGTTCGCGCAGCCAGGGCACCCACACGAGACCGGCCGCGGCGAACGCGAGGGCTGTTCCCCAGCGGCCGAGCGGCGGTGGGAACAGCGCCACGACCAGCGCGACGGCCGGCGTGAGGAACCACGGGCTCGGGTAGAGCTGGCAGGCGAGCGAGAGCACGACCAGCGCGAGCGCCGAGCGCAGCCGCGCCGCCCTGGCCCCGGCCCAGGCCGAGGCCAGGAGCCACGCCGCGGCGATCAGGAAGGGCGCGACGAGATCTTGCGCCCAGATCTTGCGCGAGAAGAGCACGCTCCAGGGCATCGACGCGTACAGGAGCGTCGCGACGAGCGCGGCTCGCGCGGGAAAGAGCGCCCTCGCCAGTGCCAGGAAGGCGGCGATCCCCGCCAGGTTGCCGACCGCCACGAACGCGGCCACCCCGATCGGGCCGCAGCCGAGGCTCAGCGGCACCGCGAGGAGGTCGATGAACAGGGGCGGCATGTCGACGCCGTTCGAGAGCCGCAGGCCCCGCTCGGCGCCGCCCTCGCTCAGGGCCTGGTGGGCGAGCACGAGCGTGTCGAGCTGCTCGCTGTCGAACTCCATCCACCCCAGCCACGCCAGCCGGTTCCAGGCGAGGAGCGCGGCCAGCGCCGCCACGGCCAGCGCGAGGCCGCGGCTGCCCACGGGCGATGGCGATCCCCGCGTCCCGCGAGCGGGACGGTCGCCAAGCGCCGGCTCCACGCCGCGAGGCCCAAGATCGCCGTCGGTCGCGCCACGCACCATCCGCCCTTCCCGGCGCGAGGGTAGCACCTGCGAGATACAGGGCCGGATCTCCACGCGCGAGGGCCGGCACTCGAAAATGTCCACGGATCGGGAGCGCACGTGATTGGCTGAACCCAGTGGGAGTCGCAGGCGAATGCAGGTTCGCCGACGAGGCGGGCGCCGGCTCGGAAGGTACGTTGGCGCGAGCGGTAGAGGAGCGGGCGGGAAAACATGGTGGACGAGAGGGGAACCGGCAGCCGGGGCCTTGCTTTGGACCCGAGCGTCGATGCCGAGTTGCTCCGCTCCCAGCTCGCGGCCATCGTGGAGTCCTCCCAGGACGCGATCATCGGCAAGACCCTGGACGGGACCATCACGAGCTGGAACGCCGGCGCCGAGGCGCTCTACGGCTACACGCCCGAGGAGATCCTCGGACGTCCGATCTCCGTGCTCCTGTGGCCCGACCGCGCCGACGAGCTGGCCACGATCATGGATCGGATCGCGCGCGGCGAGCCCGTGACGCACTACGAGACCGTCCGCCTGCACAAGGATGGGAGCCGCGTCGATGTGTCGGTCTCGATCTCGCCGATCCGGGACGGGAGCGGGACGATCGTCGGCGCCTCGGCCATCGCGCGCGACATCTCCGAGCGCAATCGGATGGAGCAGGCGTTGCGGGAGGCCGAGCTGCGCAAGGACGAGCTGCTGGCGATCTTGGGCCACGAGCTGCGCAATCCGCTCGCCGGCGTCGCGACCGGCTTGGCGCTCTTGCGGGGGCGGCAATGGGGCGGTGAGGAGGGCCAGCGGATCCTCGGCACGGTCTCCGAGCAGGTTTCGCTGATGTCCCGTCTCGTGGACGACCTGCTCGAGCTCACGCGGCTCGTGCGCGGCCGGATCGAGCTGCGCCCAGCCGCCGTCGAGCTCTCCGACGTGGTACGCAGGGCGGTCGAGGCGACCCGTCCGCTGATGCAAGCCCGCACCCTCGACCTCGGGGTCGTGCGGCACGGCGAGCCGCTGTGGCTGCGCGCGGACCCGGTCCGACTCGAGCATATCCTGGTCCAGGTGTTGAGCTACGCCGCTGCGCACAGCGAGGCGGGCGGGAAGATACGCGTGGAGAGTCGGCGCGAAGACGGCGAGGTCTCGATCGCCGTCACGGACACGGGAGCGGGGTTCACGGAGGAGATGCAAGCCGCGATCTTCGATCCCTTCGCCCAGCTGCGGTTTCGCGCGGCGGGGTCGCAGGGCTCGGGGATCGGTCTCGCCCTGTCGCGCAAGCTCGCGGAGCTGCATGGGGGCAGCCTCGAAGCGCACAGCGGGGGCGAAGGCAAGGGCAGCACCTTCATCCTCCGCTTGCCCAGCGAGCTGGAGGCGGCCGATCCACGGGGAACGGCGACGCAGGCTGGCGAAGCGCCGTGCGCGCCGCGCAAGCGCCGGCGCATCCTCGTCGTGGACGACAACCAGGCTTCGGCGAACCTGCTCGCGTTGTTCCTCCGCGAGCGCGGCCACCAGGTCCATCACGCCGAGAATGGACCGGCGGCCCTCGACGCCGCGGGGCGCTTCGCGCCCGAGATCGTGCTGCTCGACCTGGGTCTGCCGGGCATGGACGGCTACGAGGTCGCCCGCCGCTTGCGCGAGGCGGGACACGGCCTGCGCATCGTCGCCCTCACCGGCTTCGGGCACCCGGACGCCCGCCGCCGGACCGAAGAGGCCGGTTTCGACCGCCACTTGCTCAAGGGCTCCGATCTCGACGACCTCCTGGCGGCGGTCGACGAGGTCGCCTAGCACTTCGCTCGCCGTTGAAGCACGCAACAGCCCCGCTCGACCTCGAAGACTCCGGCCGTCGCATCCGCAAGGCGGCCGAGATCATCCGACCCCACGTCCGGCGGACGCCGACGGTGTACTCCCACACCTCCAGCGAGACCGCGCGGCGCGACGTCTTCCTCAAGCTCGAGAACCTCCAGCGGACGGGCTCCTTCAAGCTGCGCGGCGCGCTGCACAAGCTGCTCACCCTCGAACCGGCGCGGCGCGACAAGGGCCTGATCGCCGCATCGGCCGGCAACCATGCGCAAGGCGTCGCCCTGGCCGCCCGTCTGACCGGGGCCAAGGCCACGGTCGTCATGCCGGTGGGCACGGCGCTGATCAAGGTCCAGCGCACCAAAGGCTACGGCGCCGAGGTGGTGCTCCACGGCGAGAGCTGGGACGACGCCCAGCAGCGCGCGCTCGCGATCGCCCGCGAGCGCGACCTGACGATGATCCACCCCTTCGACGACCGCACGCTGATCGAGGGTCAGGGCACGATCGGCCTCGAGATCCTCGAGGAGGTGCCCGAGCTCGACACGGTGGTCGTTCCCGTCGGCGGGGGCGGTCTGATCGCCGGGATCGCCCTGGCGGTCAAGGCGCTCGCGCCGGCCGTGCGCGTGATCGGCGTGCAGGCCTCCGGGGCCTCGGCGATGACGCAGTCGTTCCACTGCGGCGAGCGCGTCTCCGTGGCCGAGCCGCGCACGATCGCCGACGGCATCCGCGTCGGCTCGGTGGGCGAGGTGACTTTCGGAGTCGTGCGCGAGCTCGTGGACGACATGGTGAACGTCGAGGAGGAGGAGATCGGCGCGGCGGTGATCCAGACCATGGAACGCAGCAAGGTCGTCGCCGAAGCCGCCGGCGTCGTCCCCGTCGCGGCGCTGGCCGCGGGCCGCATCGCCGGCGGTCGAAGGATTTGCGCCATCCTTTCCGGCGGCAACATCGACCTCAATCTCCTGGCGCGGCTGATCGAGAGCGGGCTCGCGAACGCCGGGCGTTACCACCTGGTGCAGATCCGCCTGCGCGACGTCCCGGGACAGCTCCGCGAGGTCCTCGCGGTCCTGGCGGAGCGCGAGAGCAACGTCGTCGACGTCGTCCACCACCGCGCCGGCTGGAAGGTGCCGGTCGGCTACGTCGACCTCGAGATCCTGATCGAGACGCGCGATGCCAAGGAGGGCGCCGAGCTCGACGAGGCGCTGCGCGGGCGCGGCTTCGACGTGCGCGCCTAGCCCGCTGGCGCGTCGCGCGGCGGGTGTGCTCCGCATGCCGATCCGGCGGCGTGACGTGGAACGCGGGGCCTGCGGCGGGCATCCTGCCACGCCGTGGCCCTCTCGGTCGTTGTGACCCTGGTGGACGGCGGCGCGGCGCTCGAGCGCTGCCTGGCCGGCCTCGAGGCCCAAGAGGGCGCCGGCGCGATCGAGGTGATCGTCCCCTTCGACGCGAGCGCCGACGTGTCCGCGGCCAGGCGGCGGCATCCGCATGTGATCTTCCTCGACCTCGGCGCGCCGCGCAGCGCCCGCTCGATCGCGAGCGAGGCGGGGCGGCACGAGCTGTACGACCGGCGGCGCTCGGCCGGGCTCGCGGCGGCACAGGGCGAGCTGGTGGCGCTGCTCGAGGACCGCGGCGTGCCGCAGCCGGGCTGGGCGCGCGCGCTCACGGAGCTCCACGCTTCGCGACCCGCGGCCGCGATCGGCGGCGCGATCGCTTGCGGGCGCAGCGATCCGTGGGCTCGGGCGGTGCACCTGTGCGACTTCGGCCGCTACGAGCCGCCGCTCGAGCCGGGTCCGGCGCGCTGGCTCTCCGACACGAACGTCGCCTACCGCCGCGAGGCGCTGCTCGAGGTGCGCGCGCTGTGGAGCGAGCGCTTCCACGAGACGCTCGTGCACGATGCGCTGCGTACCCGTGGCGGTCTCTGGCTGGATCCCACGCCGCGGGTCGAGCAGCACCGCGAAGGTCTCGAGCTGCGCGCGCTGCTCGCCGAGCGCTTCCACTGGGGCCGGCTCTACGCCGCCACGCGTGCCCGCGGCTGGGGCCCAGCGCGGCGCGCCGTGTTCGCGCTGCTCGCTCCGCTGCTCCCGCCGCTGTTGTGGCTCCGCCTCGTGCGCCGCGGCACGGCGGCCGGCAGCCTCTCCCTCGCGCCGCGGATCCTCGTCCTGCTCGCCGCCTGGAGCCTCGGCGAGGCCGCGGGCTACGCCACCCCTCGAGGGTGAGTGCCCGCCGGCGCGGGTCTTCGCGCGGCGACCGCATTCGGAGCCTTCGCGGGCAAGCTGCACGAGGACCATCCTGCTCGGGCGCCGCGCCGAGCGAGAGGACGAAGCGTCCGCAGCCGATCCGCCTCCCGCTATACTCCCGCGCGGCCCACGGGAGCGCATTTCCCGCGTTCGAGGCCGCGGCATGGAGCGACTGAAGCTGGCCCTCGCGCTCGCCGCGGTGATCGCCTTGGGCGAGGCCGCGGCGGCGATCGCCGCCGGATCCGGCGAGCTCGAGCTGCTGCTCCTGCAGGCGGCGCTGGCGCTCCCGATCGGCCTCGTCCTGGCGCTCCTGCCGCTTCCGGCGCGCTGGATCCTGGTCCTGCCGGCGCTCGGGCTCGGGCTCTTCCACGTCGCCAACCTCGGCGTCGGCCTCGAGTCGGTCGCGAGCGTGCGCGGGATCCTCTTCCTGCTCGCCCACGCCGTGATCCTCGGCGCGGGCCTCGGCTGGTGCACCGGCGCTTGGGGGCGGGGGCGCGGCGAGCCGCGGGAGCTGCTCGGGTCCCGTGCGTTGCCCGCCGTGGCGGCGGCCCACGTGACCCAGGCGGTGTGGTGCGCGCAGGTGCTCTCGCCGCTGTCGCGGTCGAACGTGGAGGCGACCGGGTGGGTGGCGCTCCTGTGCGCCTCGCTCGCGCCCGTGGCCGCCGCGTGGTGCGTCTCGCTGCTCGTGCGGCCCGACCCGCGTCGCGCCAAGCCGCTCGCGCGCCTCGAGAACGCCGCCGCGCTCCTGGCGTTGCTCCTGATCCCGGTGGCGCTGCACGGGCGCCTCGTCTGGAGCTCGCACACGAACCTGCCGCCGCCCGAAACGCCGGCCGGAGCATCCCTGCCCGACGTGCTCTTCGTCGTGATGGACACGACGCGCGCGGACCGCATGAGCGTGTACGGCTACGCGCGCCCGACGACGCCGCGGCTCGAGGAGCTCGCCCGCGGCGCGACGGTGTACGAGCGCGCCATCTCCCAGGCCATCTGGACCCTGCCCAGCCACGCCTCGATGTTCACCGGGCTGTATCCGCCCGAGCACGGGGCGGACTGGGAGAGCGCGAAGCGCCCGCCGCCGCTGCCCGCGGAAGCGGTCACGCTGGCGGAGCGCTTCCGGGCCGCGGGCTACCGCACGGCGTGCATCTCCGCGAACCAGCTCTTCATCCCGGTCTTCGGCCTGACCCAGGGCTTCGAGGTGGTGTGGGCCAAGGGCGGCCGGTCCGCCCAACTGCCGCTTCCGTGGCTCGCGACCCAGGTCGCCCATGCCTTCGGCGGCCACGGCGCGCGGCAGCGGATCGGCGCGCTGGAACGCAACCAGCATGCCTTGGCGGGCGAGGTCCGCGAGCTCGGGCAGCGCTGGCTCGAGCGGGCCGGGGGCGGGCCGCGCTTCCTGTTCCTGAACTTCATGGAGGCCCACGGGCTCCTGCACATCCCCTCGAGGGAGACGCCGCGCTTCGGCGAGGGCGTGCCGATGAACGAGTTCGCCGTGCCGCGCTACACCGAGGTGCTGGCGGGGGACGTCGAGCCGGATCCGCAGGCAGTGCGCCGGCTCGGCGACTGGTACGACAGCCAGCTCGCCTTCCTCGATCTCGAGCTGGGGCGGCTGTTCGACGAGCTGCGCCGCCGCGGGCTCTTCGACGAGCTCCTGATCGTCGTGGCCTCCGACCACGGCGAGATGCTCGGCGATCACCGCTCGTTCAACCACAAGGGCGAGGTCTGGGAGGGATTGGTCCGCGTGCCGCTGATCATCAAGCTGCCGGGGCAGCGTGCAGGGTCCGTGTGCACGGAGACGGTCGAGACGAGCGACCTCGCCGCCGCGCTCCCGCGCCTGGCGGGCCTGCCGCGGCTCGAGCGCGTGCCCGCCTGGGCCGGCTCGGCCGACGCCGTGCCGGCGCCGGTGCTCGAGGCGATGGTCGGGCCGGCGGCGGGCGGCCCCGCCGCGCGCGAGAGCTCGGCGCCGTGCCCGCTGCCCGGGCGCAGCGACGTGGGCGTGTCGCGCGCGGCCCGGAAGGGCAGCCGGGTCCGGCCCTACCCCGCGCGCTGGGAACGCGGCTACGTAGCGATCCGCGACGGGGACAAGAAGTTCGTCGAGGACACGCTGGGCCGGCGAGCGGTCTACGACCTCGACCGCGACCCGCAGGAAGCCTCGCCGCGCGAGCCGACGCCGGAGGAGCAGGCGCGGATGGAGGAGCTGCTCGGCCTTTGGCGCGGCTCGCTCGGCACCTACGTGTGGACGTCGCTGGGAGCGGGGAGCCGGCAGGATGCGGCCGAGCGGCTGCGCGCGATGAAGCAGCTCGGCTACGTGACCGGCGACGGCGAGAGCAATTGATGCCGCCGAGCGAATATCCGCGCGGGCGGCCTGGAGGCCTCAGGATCGGTCGCCGCGACGAGCCCCGCCGGCCGGCGGGCATGCGCGTTCGTTAGCATCCTCGCCCTGGACGATGGAGAGCGCGCGCTCCCTCACCACCGCGGACGGCGTTGCGCTGCACTATCGCCTATGGCGGGAGGGGTCGCGGCGGCCGCTGATCCTCCTGGTGCACG
>DATKBQ010000276.1:0-15374 GCA_035546375.1 Planctomycetota bacterium
GGGACTGGACCCCGACGCGCTCGCACACGGCGAGCTCGCGCGCCAGCTCGCTCGCGCCGGCGCGCTGCCGGGCCCGGCAGGGATGCGCCGGCTGGCGGAACGCCTGCTCGAGGTGCGCGCGGACCTGGAGCTCAACCTCGATCCCCAGACGGCGCTGGAGCGCGCGTTCCTCTCACTCGGCGACTCGGCCCCGCGGAGCCCGGGACGCGCCGCCGCCGCCGGCGCCCCTAGAGGGCGGGGGATGGCCGCGCGATGAACGATCCCCTGCGCCAGCTCGCCCTGCGCGACCGGCGTTACTCGCCGGAGGCCTTCCGCTTCCTCTTCGAGTCGCTGGAGCACGCCGTCCGGCTGGCCGGCAAGGAGGACGCGGAGGGCACGGCCCGCCACGTCACCGGCCAGGAGCTGCTCGCCGGGATGCGCGCCCACGCAGTCGAGCAGTTCGGCCCGCTCGCCGGCTACGTCTGGCGCTCGTGGGGCGTGCACGAGACCCTCGACTGGGGCCGCATCGTGTTCCTCTTGGTGGACGAGGGCCTGCTCAAGCGCCAGGAGGGGGACCGCATCGAGGACTTCGCGCAAGGCTTCGACTTCGATCGCGCGTTCGTCGAGGGCTACCAGCCCGAGCTCCCGCGCTCGATCGATCCGCGCGCGGCGAGCGGGGAGGCGTAGCCCGCGCGCGGCAGCCTGCGCCTGGGGCGAGGGCGCGCGCCTACGCACTCGATCCTGCCCGCCTACTCCCTGCGGCCACTGCGGTGCGCCGGCAGTCCGTCCCAGGAGGCCGGCGTGGAGGGGGCCGTGCGAACTCCTTCGCGATCGGCGCCGATGCGCGCCGGGCGGAGGGGCGGCTCCCACCACGCCAGAAGCAGGAGGTGTCATGTCCAAGTCCATCGTCCGCGCGACGCTCGGCGTCGCCGGCTTGATCGTGCTCGGCGGCTTGGCCCAGGCGCAAAACGCGCCCAGGCCGCAGAGCTACTGCCTCACCTCGCCGAACTCCATCGGCTCGGGCGCCACCATGGGCTGGTTCGGCAGCGTCCAGATCGGCGTGAACGATTTCACCCTGCTCGTCAACGAGGCGGTTCCCGAGTCGAAGGGGCTGTTCCTCTACGGGATGGACGTGCAGCGCCTGCCCTTCGGGAACGGCTACCTGTGCATCGCTCCGCCGGTGCACCGCCTGCCCGGCCTCCTGACCGTGTCCGACGCCGGCGATGCCATGTACCGGATCGATCTGGGGATCGACGCCAACGCGATGTTCGCCGCCGGCACCAGCTGGAACTTCCAGTTCTGGTACCGCGACGAGCGGACGTTCAACTTCTCCGACGGGTTGAACGTCGTCTTCGCCCGTTAGACGGGCGGAGGCACCGGCGCCAGCCGGCGCCCTTCGCCGCCGGGCAGCCGACCTCGGGCCGGCTGCGCGGCGGCCTCGTTCGCGCTCGGGCGCGCCGCGGGCGGACCTACGCACTTCTTCGCCTCCAGTGCAGCCCATGGGCGTATCGGAACCGCCCGGGAGGCATGCGATGAGCCCTGTGAACCCTGCAAGCGGAGGAACCATGGACCCCAAACCCGTCCTGCACTGGCTCCCGGGCGGCGTGCTGCTCGGCGCGGTGCTGCTCGCTTCCGTCTGGGTGGCGAGGCCGCTCGGCGTGTCGACCCAGTACGTGCGCGCCGTCGGCGCGATCGCGGAGCAGGCGTCCCCTGGCGCGGCGGAGCGCAACGCCTACTTCGCCAAGGAGAAGATCACCTTCGGCTACGGCGAGATGGTCGTGATCGGGATCCCGATCGGCGCGCTGCTGGCCACGCTTGCCACGCGCCGCCGCTCGCGGGAGGCGATCCCCGAGCCGTGGCGCGAGAGCTTCGGCCGCTCGCGCGCGCTGCGCTTCACGGCCGCGTTCGCGGGAGGGATCCTGCTGCTCTTCGGCGCCCGCTTGGCGGACGGGTGCACGAGCGGCCACGTCCTTTCCGGCGTGTCCCAGCTCGCGGTCAGCTCGCTCGTCTTCGCCGCCGCCGCCTTCGGAACGGCCGTGCTCGTCGCGCGCCGGCTCTACCCCGCTTGCGAGCCCACTGGAGGTCGCCCGTGAACCCTCTCATCCTCGGCCTGGCCGTGGGCATCGCCTTCGGCGCCGCGCTCGTGCTGTCGGGCCTCTCGAACCCTCGCCGCATCCTCGACATGCTGCGCCTGAAGGACCTCTTCCTGCTGCGCGTGATCGTCACCGCGCTCGGCACCGGCATCGTCGGCGTCGCGCTCCTGGACTCCGCCGGTCTCGCGCACACGAGCATCAAGACCCTGCACCTCGTGGCGCTGGTCCTCGGCGGCGCGATCTTCGGCACCGGCTTCGCGATCGGCGGCTACTGCCCGGGCACCTCGCTCGCCGCGACCGCCGAGGGGCGGCGCGACGCGCCCTTCGTCGTCGCCGGCGGCCTGGTGGGAGCAGGCGTGTTCGCGTTGGTCTACGCCGTGATCGAGCCCGTGCTGATCGCGCCCGCGACCTACGGCAAGCCGACGCTGCCCTCGATCCTCGACGTGCCGGCGTGGCCGGTTGCGCTGATCGCCGGCCTGCTCGTCCTGGGCCTGATCGCGGCGTGGCTGAGTGGCGAGCGATCGCGATCGCCCCGGCCGAAGCTGCGCGGGCGGCGCGCCGGATAGGGCTCGGCGGCAGAGCCGCTGCCCCCTCCGGTGTCGCGGGCGGTAGGTGACCTTCCCTGGGAACTTCGGACACCCCCGATCGCGCGGAATGCGCGAGGATGTCCGACATGCCGAGAAGAAAACGACAGAGTTACACGCCCGAGCAGCGAGCCGACGCCGTCCGGATGGTGCGTGAGGTCGGCAACGTGGCGAAGGTTGCCCGCGACCTGGACCTGACCGAGAGCGCCCTGCGGAACTGGGTCCGACAGCCCGGACACCGGCCGCCCAGGTTCGTAGCCGAGGAGGCGTTCGATGAAGGTGGAGAAGCTGATGACCCGGAACCCGGTGAGCTGCACTCCGGAGGACGATCTGTCCGTGCCCGCCCGCCTGATGTGGGAAGCGGACTGCGGGTGCGTGCCCGTGGTGGATCGAGACCGCCGCGTGGTCGGGATGGTCACCGACCGCGACGTCTGCATGGCGGCCTACACGCAGGGGCGTCCGCTGCGCGAGATGCGCGTCGGCGAGGTCATGTCCAACAAGGTGCACGCTTGCCGGATGGCGGATGACCTGGAGGTCGCCGAGCGGATGATGAAGACGCGACAGGTGCGCCGGCTGCCCGTCCTGGACACCGACGAGCGCCTAGTGGGCATGCTCTCCCTGAACGACTTGGCGCTTCGGGCAGCCCGCGAGGTCTCCCCTGACCAAGTCGCCAGCGTGCGTCGGATCCCACGGCACGTCGGCGCTGGCCGGGGCGCTGCTCGGCTCCATGGCGCACGCGGTGATCCGCCGCTGCCCCAGGCCGGTGCTGCTCGTCCCCGGGCCGCCGCAGGAATGAAGGAACGCGAAACCCGACGAACTGCACCGCCCCGAGGGGCGGTGCACGCCGGACTCGCTCGCTCCCGTGGCGCGCCGGCTGGCCCAGGAAACGCCCTGAACGAGCGGTTCGCGAAGCTCTAGCGGCCCTCGCGGCTCCGCTGCAGCAGGTAGGCGACGATCTCGCGATCCTCCGCGGCGCTCGATCGACCGTGCTGGTCGAGGAAGCCGAGCATCTCGACGGCCGCCAGACCCCGGTCGGGCACACCCTCGAAGGTGGCCGCCATCTCGCCCGCGTCGTGACAGCTCGCACAGTAGCGTTCGAACGCGCCCCGGCCGTCGCGCGTGTCCGCCGGTGGCTGCGGGACAGCCTCCGACGGACCCGGGACTCGCGAGCGCTCGACGCTCCCGCTGAAGAGGACCGAGGCCGCGACGAAGAGGACCACGAGCGCGAGGGAGACGTACTTGACCGCGGTGTGACGCATCGGGGCTACAGCATGTCGAACCGTTCGGTCTGGACGCGCTCGGGCGGCACCGAGAGCCGCGCCAGCGCCGCCTCGATCGCGTCCAGCATCGGTGCGGGGCCGCACACGAAGAACTGCCAGAGCCTGGGGTTGGCGGGCAGGTGGCGGAGCAGGATCTCCGCCGTGACGTAGCCGCGCTCGCCCTCCCCGCCCGGCTCCGGCTCCTCGAAGACGTGCACGACTCGCAGGTCGATATCGCGCTGCAAGGCCTGGAGCTCCTCGACGAACACCGCGCGGGGGCGGCTGCGCGCGGCGTGGATCAGGAGGACCGGCCGCGCGTCGCCCCGGTCGCGCATGGAGAAGAGGATCGAGCGCATGGGCGAGATGCCGATGCCTCCGGCGATCAGCACGAAGCCCTGGGCGGGCACCCGGTCGATGGTGAAGGCTCCGAAGGGCCCGTCTACCCAGACCCGGGCGCCCGGCGACATCCACGGCACCGTCAGCCTCGACCAGTCGCCCAGCGCCTTGATCGAGAGCTCGATCGAGCGCTCTCGCCCGAGCACGCTCGAGCTCGCGATCGTGATCGGATGCTGCTGCAGGCCGAAGGGCGTGCGCCCGGTGGTCAGCCAGACGAACTGCCCGGGCTCGAACTCGATCCCGGCGTGGCCGAGCGGGCGGAGCACGAGCGTGCGGGTGTCCCCGCCCTCCTCGCGATTGGCGAGGAGCTCCCACGGGCGCCGCCACAGCGAGAGCGGACGGAGCACGCGGTGGCGCAGCATCAACGCAAAGCACAGCGCCACGTATGCGATGACGACGGTTCGCACGAGCGTCGCGCCGCTGTAGGCATCGACCGCGAGCACGTGCACGAGCATCGCCGTCGCGATCGTGAGCGCGAGCGCCGAGTGGGCGAGGCGCCAGGCTTCGTACCGCAGCGCGAGCCGCCGGCGCCAGAGCGAGCTGATCACCAGGGCGGCGGCGCTCCAGAGCGCAAGGGCGCCGCTGCGACTCGCGGTCGTCCCGGAGAAGGGGTCGAGCAGCGCGAGCGTGCCTAGGCCGGCGCAGACGAGCAGCGCGTGCGCGACGACGAACGCCAGCGCGGCGATGCCCATGTGGCGGTGGAAGAGCATCAAGGCGTCGATGCCGAAGGGCTGCGCGAGCGGCCGCAGCCGCGACACGAGCGCGAACTCGATCGAGATCAGGGCGAAGGCGACGAATCCGAGCGCGACCGCGAGCTCGAGATCGGGCGCGCGGCGCACGTCGATCGGATCCGCCGCCGCAGCCAGCGCCAGGGGCGCCAGCGCCAGGGCCACGTAGAGGCCGAGCCACAGCAGTGCGCGCGGTAGGAAGCTCACGTTCGAAGGCCGCTGCGGCGGACCGGGGGGGTCTGCGTCGCCTCCAGCGTAGCGTCGCGGAACGGAGAGCTGCCGCGCGTCGCCGCGCCCCTTCCGCGTGACGACGCTCTCGCTCGCCACAGGATGGGGGACGCGCGGCGGATCGCGGGAACGGAAGCTTCGCGCCCGCGACCGCCCGCCTCGCCGCGGGATTTCTCGCGGAATTCCGCGAGCGGGACCATCCGGCGGTCGCGCCCGGGGAGGGCGGACGCGAGCATGGCGCGCCGTGGCTCGCCCTGAGCACACACGCTCGGCTGCCGAGCATCCGAGTGACGCGCACGGGGCGCACTCGTCCAACCTGCCGCGCGGAGCTCCTCCGGACGCCGGCACCGGCGAAGGCGCTGCGCCCGCGCTGGGCGCGCCCCACGCGCTTCCGGCGGCCGAAGTCGTCGCCCACCTGGCGAGCGACGCCGAGCGCGGGCTCGACGAACAGGCGCTCGGGCGCGCGCGGGAGCGTCACGGCCCCAACGCGCTCCCCGAGGCGCGGCGCGTCCCGATCTGGGTGCGCTTCCTGCGCCAGTTCCGCGAGCTGGTGATCTGGATCCTCATCGCCGCGGCGGGGATCTCGGCGCTCTTGGGCGAGCTGGTCGACGCCGTGGCGATCGCCGCCATCGTGCTCCTGAATGGGCTGATCGGCTTCTTCCAGGAGGAGCGGGCTGCGCGCGCGCTGGAGGCGCTGCACGCGATCGCCCGGCCCCTGGCGCGCGTCGTGCGCGGCGGCGAGCCGCGCGTCGTGCCGGCGGCGGAGCTCGTGCCCGGCGACCTCGTGGAGCTCGAGACCGGCGACCAGGTGCCGGCGGACGCGCGCCTGGTGTCGGCGACCGCCTATCGCGCCCAGGAGGCGGCGCTGACGGGCGAGTCCGCGCCGGTGACCAAGGATGCCGCGGCCGTGCTCGAGGAAGCCACGGCGCTCGCGGAGCGGGCGAACATGGTGTTCATGGGCACGATCGCGGCCGCCGGCCGTGCGCGCGCCGTGGTCACCGCGACCGGAGCGGCGAGCGAGATCGGCCGGATCGCGGGGATGCTCGAGCGCGCTGCGCCGCGCACGACGCCGCTGCAGCGCCGGCTCGCAGCGCTCGGGCGCGTGCTCGTGTGGGTGTGCCTGGGGCTGGTGCTCGTGATCGCCCTGCTCCAGCTCCTGCGCGGTGGCGAGCTGGCCGAGGTCCTCCTGGTGGCGGTCAGCCTGGCGGTTGCCGCCGTCCCCGAAGGCCTGCCGGCGGTGGTGACCATCGCCCTGGCTCTCGGCCTGCAGCGGTTGGTCCGGCGCAACGCGCTGGTGCGCAAGCTCCCGAGCGTGGAGACCCTGGGCTCCGTCACGGTCATCTGCAGCGACAAGACGGGAACGCTCACGCGCAACGAGATGACCGTGCGCGAGATCGGGACCGGCGGCCGCTGGTACCGCGTCACCGGCGCGGGGTATGCGCCGCACGGCCGCTTCCTCGCGGCGCCGCCTCCCGCGGAACGCCGGGTGGGAGATCACGGGGAGGGAGCGACCGCGAGCGGGGCGCAGGTGGACCCGCGCGCGGAAGCCGATCTCGCCCTGGCGCTCGAGATCGCCGCGCGCTGCAACACCGCGCGCCTGGTGAGCGGAGACGAGGAGGGCGCCGCCTGGAAGGTGCTGGGCGACCCGACGGAGGGCGCGCTGGTGGTCGCGGCGATGAAGGCCGGGATCGAACCGGAGCTCGCGGCGGGGCGGCGCGTCCTGTTCGAGCTGCCCTTCGAGCCGGAACGGCGCCGGATGAGCGTGGCGATCCGGGAAGGCGACGGAAGCGCCACGCTGTACGTGAAGGGCGCACCGGAGGTGCTGCTCGAGCTCTCGACGCACGAGCGGCGCGATGGCAAGGAGCTGCCGCTCGACGACGCGCGCCGCCGCGAGATCCTGGAGGACGGCGCGGCGCTCGCGGCGGATGCCCTGCGCGTGCTCGCCTTCGCCTACCGCCGCGGGGAGCACTTCGACCCCGAGGATGCCGAGCGGGATCTCGTCTTCGCCGGCTTGGCCGGCATGCAGGATCCGCCGCGCGAGGGGGCGCGCGAGGCGGTGGCCACCTGCCGTCGCGCGGGCATCCGGCCGGTCATGATCACCGGCGACCATCCGAGCACGGCCCTGGCGATCGCGCGCGAGCTCAGGATCGCCGCGCCGGACGACGGCGTCGTCACCGGCCGGGATCTCGACCAGCTGTCGGAAGGCGCGCTGGCCGAGAAGGTCGAGGGGATCGCCGTCTACGCCCGGGTGGAAGCGGGGCACAAGCTGCGGGTGGTGCGCGCCTGGAAGTCGCGCGGTCAGGTCGTGGCGATGACCGGCGACGGGGTCAACGATGCCCCTGCGCTGCAGGAGGCGGACATCGGGATCGCCATGGGGATCACCGGCACCGAGGTGACCCGCCAAGCGGCGGACATGGTGCTGGTGGACGACAACTTCGCCTCGATCGTCGCCGCGGTGGAGGAGGGGCGCGGCATCCTCGACGACATCCAGAAGTTCGTGCTCTACCTCCTGTCGACCAACTCCGCCGAGGTCCTCTTCATGCTCGCGGCGGCGGTCGTCGGCTGGCCGGTCCCGCTGATCCCGATCCAGATCCTGTGGATGAACCTCGTGACCGATGGGCTCCCGGCCCTGGCCCTGGGCGTCGAGCCGCCCGAGCCGGACGTCATGGACCGCCCTCCCCGACCGGCCCACCAGAGCCTCCTCGGCCGCGCCCAAGGCGCCTTCATCCTCGGCCGCGGCGCGATGGTCATGGCCGCCGGCGCAATAGGCTTCGCGCTCGTCCTACGGGGTGCGGGCGGGGAGCTCGAGCGCGCACGGACGGTCGCGTTCAGCACGATGGTGTTCGCACAGCTCCTCTATGCCTTCGCGTTCCGGAGCCAGCGCTACACGCTGCCCCAGCTCGGCCTCACCACCAACCGCCCCCTCCTCGGCGCCGTGACCCTGGCGATCCTCCTCCAGCTCGCGATCGTGCTCCTGCCCGCCGCTCGCTCGGTGTTCGGCGTCTCTCTCCCGACCCCTTCCGAGTGGGGCCTGATCGCCGGCCTCGCGATCGCGCCGGTAACGATCGTCGAGGTGGCCAAGATCCTGCGCGCTCGCGCGCGGGGCCGGTGAGGGGCGCGACCCGCTCGTTCGCCGCGGGCCGTACTCTGGCCGCCCTCTCAGCCTTCCGCCCGCTCGCGATAGCGCTCCCGGATCACCTCGATCACCGCCGCTCGCGGCCCGCTCATCCTCCCCGCCGCCCAGGCTCCTTCGATCTCGGCGACGCGCTCCGCCAGCTCCTGATCGGCGAACACGGACTTGATCCAGCGCGAGAAGTCCTGCCGCTTCAGGTGCTCGTCGAATTCCTCGGTGGAGCCCCGTGTCAGGATCTCGACGAAGTCCTGCAGCGTGCGCGCTTCGCGCCCCGTCGGCTGGCCGCCACGGGTGAACACGAAGACGTGCCAGGGTGGCAGCGGGACGTTCAGGTACTTGTGCTTGTGGCGCACGTGCCCGGTGAGGCGTCCGGCGAGCTGGAAGCGCACCAGCCGCTCGCGCGACTCGTCGCTGCCGGGCAGGAGAGCGGCCTGGTCGAGTCGGAGGTCCCCGAGGATCCGGGCCCACTCCGCTTCGCTCCAGGCGCGCCCCCGCAGCTCGTGCAGGGCGCGCGCCTCGGCGGGATCCGACTCCCGCGTCACCAGGATCGACTCGGCGCTGGCGAGGACCTCGGGAGCGAGCTGGGAGAGCTGGTAGGTGATCAGGGTGTAGCCGGCGAGCTCGAGATCGAGCAGATCGGTGACGCCCGGCTCGTGGAGGAAGTAGTGCGCCTCGTCGACCACGATGCGGTGGGGCAGCCCCGTACGGCGCCGCAGGTCGCGCAGGTGCGCGAGCAGGTCGCGGACGCAGGCGCGCTTGGGCTCGCCGCCCATGCGCGAGAGGTCGACCACCAGGCTGACGTCGGGGTAGCGCAGCGTGCGCTCGACGTCGTCCAGGTCGAGCACACCGTTGCGGGGCATCATCACGACCACCCCGGGCAGGCTCTCGAGGCTGCCGTAATCGCCCTCGGGATCGATCACGCACACGCAATAGCGGTGCAGCACGAGCTGCTCGCACAAGAGGCCGGCGACCCAGGACTTGCCCGACAGCGTGTCGCCGGCGATCAGGACGTTGCGCCCGCCCATGGCCAGCGAGAGCGGCTCGCCGCCCTCGCCGATCCCCAGGTGCAGCCGGCGCCGGCCGATGCGGCCGGAGGGCAGGCGAGTCTCCTGGAGCAAGCGGCGCACGAAGTCCGCGATCGCGGGGGGGCCTTCGCCCTCGAGCACCTCGTCGGCGACGGCCTTGAGGGCGTCGCTGCCCCAGCCGACGGCCACGCCGAGCTCGCACGTCTCGAGGAGCTCGTGGTCGTTCTCGGCGTCCCCGATCCCGACCGAGTTGTGGGCGGAGAGCCGCAGCGCTCGGAGCGCCTCGCGCAGGCCGGTCCCCTTGCTGATCGCCTGCGGGAGGACCATCAGCCGGCCGCGGTTGAAGGAGAGGGCCAGCGGAAGCTCCAGCTCGCGGATCGCCGCCAGGACGGTGGGCGCCGTGGCGGCTTCCACCTCGACCACGCACTCGCCGGCGAGGAAGGAGACGTTTCGGCGGCGCAGCTCGTCCAGGAACACCTGGGGCGGATGCCGTCCCAGCGCGAGCGAGCGGCCGGTGCCCGGGAAGTACAGCAACGCTCCGTTCTCCGCGACGATGGCCTCGAACAGGCTGGGTTCCCGCAGCCGACGCTGGAGGTCGGCGAGGATGCGCCCCGTGACCAGCACCACCACGATCCCGCGGGTGCGCGCCTCGACGATGGCCGTGCGGACCGCCGGGTCCAGGGTGCCAGCCTCGGCGATCGTGCCGTCGTAGTCGAGCGCGAGGACTGCGAACTTCATGCCTTGCTTCGATACGTTGGGTCGAGACGGAGCTTGGCCCCCGCCAGTCTAGGACGCTCCCCGCGAGCAGCCCTCCGTTCAGCGGGAGCTTCCCGCCGCCTACCCGCGTTCCTCGACCCGGCCGCACGGTCCGGGATCGGCGACGAGGCGCCGCGCTCGCGCGGCGGGTGGCCGATAGCGCAAACTGCCGCCCATGCTCGAACGCTGGTCCACCCTCTGGCGCAACCTGGCGCTGACCCTGATCGGCGCCCTGGTCCTGTGGTTCGCCTGGAGCGTGCGCGCCGCGCTCAACCCGCTGCTGATCGGCTGGCTCCTCGCCTACATGCTGCACCCGCTGGTCCTGGCGCTCGAGCGCCGGGGCTGGTCGCGCCAACTGGCGGTCAACGTGATCTTCGTCAGCTTCCTGGTCGGCGTCGTGGTCATGCTCGGCGCGGTCTTCCTGCAGGGCCGGAGCCTCTGGCAGGACGTCTCGCGCGAGGACGGCGCGCTCGCGCGCATCGAGGAGTCCGTCACCGAGGCCATCACGGACCTGGAAGCGCGGCTGGTGGAATGGGGCGTGATCGAGACCCCCCCGACGGTGGAGGGGGAGGCCGAGGAGCCGCGCGCCGCCGCGACGATGCGGCAGCTCTTCGAGGCCCTGCGCCAGTGGATGGGCGGCGAGGCCGCGCAGGCGCAGCGGGGCCAAGCGGTCGCCGCCGCGGGCGGCTTCCTGGCCATCGCGCGCAAGATCGGCGTCTCGGTCCTGACCTTCTTCGGCTACCTGATCCTGGTGCCGATCTACACCTGGTTCCTGCTCTTCGAGCTGGAGCGGATCGCCACCTTCATCCAGGGCTACATCCCGGTCTCCCAGCGCGAGCGTTTCTCGCGCATCGGCCGCCAGATCACCGAGATGCTGAGCAATTTCCTGCGCGGGCGCCTCTTGGTGTGCCTGCTCAAGGGGCTGGCCCTCGCCCTCCTCTTGTTCATCGCTCGCGTCCCCTACGCCCTCGTCCTGGGGCTCATGACCGGCTTCCTCTCGTTGATCCCGTTCGTGGGATCGCTGATCGGCTACGCCACGGCCTTCCTGCTCGGCCTCTTGGAGTTCTCGCCGCTCAGCGCAGGAATCCGCGTGGTGATCGTCTCGAGCCTCGGCGAGGTGCTCGAGAACTACGTCTTCATCCCGAAGATCCTGGGCGACAGCCTGGGGCTGCACCCGGTCGTCGTCCTCGCCTGCGTCATGATCGGCGGCGTGGCGCTGGGCTTCTTCGGCTTCCTGCTCGCGCTCCCGCTCGCCGCCACGGTCATCATCCTCGCCCGCGAGCTCGTGCTGCCCGCGCTGCGCGACCTCGCCGAGGGGCGATCGAGCCCCTGAGACCTCGCGCTGCGGCGCTCACGGGCAGCGCGCCGCGTGTGCCGCAGCCGCGCCAGCCGGCGCGGCGCGTGCATCGGTTTCCAAGAGTCTCCTCTTCGCGGTCGAAGTCCGGCGGCCAGCGATGCTAGACTCCGCCCCAATGAAGCCGACACGGCGGAAGCCCACACACGGGCACGCGACTTCGGGGGGCCAGCGCCGCGACGAGCCGCGCGCGCCTTCGCACTACACCTGCGCGCGCTGCGGCGAGCGCTGCTGCGCCGACGACGACGGCTGGGTCGAGATGTTCGGCTGCCTGTGCATCCTGTGCCTCAAGGAGCTGGAGAGCCCAGCGGGCGCCCGCAGCGGGGCGTCTCCGCCGGCCCCCAAGCCGCTGCCGCGCGGCGAGGCCGGCGCGCAGCGCAGGGACCTGCCCAAGCGCCGCCGGGCCTGAGCCCAGCCTGCATCCCTCACCAGCCGACGGCTGCAACGCCGCAACTACCGGCGCCTGCTGCGCGCGGGCGCGCCCGCGCTCGCCTCACTTGTCCAGATTCGAGCGCAGGATCTCCGCCAGCCGCGCCAGGATCTCCTCCGAGAGCCGCCCGTCGCCGCGGCGGGCCTGCTGGATCTTCTCCAGCGCCTCGCGCAGCTCGACCGGATCGGCCGCCGCCAGGATGCTGCGGCCCGGCGCCGTGGAGGGGATCGTGGACAGGTAGTCCTCGTAGTTCTCGGGGCGCTCGCCGCGCACGTCGAGCAGCTTGCGGATCGCCTCCTTGAGCTGCTCGTCCTCGACGAAGTCGCCCTGGGGGAACTCCTGGCCGCGGGCGTCCTGGACCCGGCGGCGGATCTCGAAGCGCAGCATCTGGCGCACGTCGTCGGGCGAGAGCGGCGTCTGCAGGGACGAGTAGAGCTCGTCGAAGCCCGGGTAGAGGCTGGTGTCCTTGCGGTCGTTGTCCGCGAGGCGGAAGAAGAGGTCCTTGTGCTCGCTCCAGTGGCGCTCCACGTAGTTGCGCGGGGCGCGGCTGGAGCGCAGCTTCAGCATCTCGTCGACGCGCCAGGCCTCCAGGCGCCGCGCGTCGATCTTGAGGTCGGGCTCGACGCCGCCCTCGCTGGCCACGCTGCCTTCCTTGTCCAGCTCGCGGTGGATCGAGCGGCCCGAGGGCAGCCGGTAGCGGGCGATCGTCAGCTTGATGCGCGGCGCGAAGTCGAACTCGCCGTTCTGGTTCCAGTCCTTGGTGATCGTCTCCCAGTTGTCGAAGCGGTTGTTGTGGTTCTCGTCGCGGTACTGGTCGTCCTTGAGGCCGACCATCTGCAAGAGGTTCTGCACCGAGCCCTTCCCGTAGCTGCGCTGGCCGACCAGGACCGCGCGCTCGTGGTCCTGCAGCGCACCCGAGACGATCTCCGCGGCGGAGGCCGTGAAGCGGTTGATCAAGACCACGATCGGCAAGCTGGCGGGCACGATCGGCTCGGCGTGGGTGAAGAAGCGGTGGGAGTCCTCGATGCGGCTCTCGGTGGAGACCACCAGGCTCCCCTTGGGCAGGAACAGCCCGGCCACGTTGACGGCCTCGTCGAGCAGCCCGCCGGAGTTGTTGCGCAGGTCGACCACCAGGCCCTTCACGCCGGCCTCGACCATCTCGATCAAGGGCTTGCGCAGCTCGTCGGTCGCCACGCGGCTGAACTCGCGCAGGACGACCATGCCGATCTCGCCCGGAAGCATCTGGTACTGGACGCTGGGGATGGTGATCGAGTCGCGCGCCACCTCGACCGCCATCTCCTCGCCCGGGCGGTTCACCAGGGCCGGGTCCATACCGCGGCGCCAGACGTAGAGCTTGACCCGCGTGCCCGGGCGGCCCTTGAGGCGCTTGATGATCTCGTCGACCGGCTTGCCGACCGTCGGCCAGTCGTCGATGCGCACGATCTTGTCCTCGCTCAGGAGCCCGGCCTTGTAGGCCGGCCCGGAGTAGATCGGGTGCGTGATCGTGAACAGGCCGTCGTCGGGGTCCTCGACCACGTACGCGCCGATCCCGCCGTAGCCCGCCTCCAGCTCCTGCTCGAAGCGCGCGAACGCCTTGGGCGAGAGGTAGCTCGAGTGCTCGTCGAGGCTGCGCAGCATGCCGTCCATGGCCGCGTCGAGCAGCGCCGAGTCCTCGACCTTGTCGCCCTCGAGGTGCCAGCGGCGGATCATCTCCATGGCGGTCGCGACCTGCTCGATGCCCTGCGGCTGCGTCCCCGGCGTCGCCTGGCCCTGCTCGGCCTGGAGCCGCTCCTCGTAGAGGGTGCGGGCGCTCTTGAGCTTGCGGTTCCACTCCTCGCGGACGCGCTCGCGCTCGAGGTAGCTCGCCGCGAGCCTGCCGCGCTCGCCCGGCAGCGCCTCGAGGCGGTGCAGCTCGTCGTAGAGCGCCCCGCTGATCTCGGCGTTCGTGCGGGCCAGGGCCAGCGCCCCGAGCGCGCGCAGCTCCGAGTCCGCGGAGTCGAGGAAGGCCATCATCTCGTGGCGCGCTTGGCGGCGCTCGTCGCCGCCGCCCTGGGTGAACAGGGCCTGGGCCGCGGCCAAGCGCACGGCGGGGGCCCGGCTCGCGTCGCTCGCGACCCGCCCCAGGGCCGAGCGCAGCTCCTTCTTGCCCTCGTCGTTGAGGGACTTGAAATGCGGGTGCTCGAGCAGCCCAGCGGCCGCGGCGGCGAGGTCCTCCCGGCTCGAATCGACCCTCGGCAGCAGGACGCGCAGGAGCTTGGCGGCCTCCGGGTCGGGGGCCGACAGGCGCAGGCCGCCGAGGAGGATCGCCGCGGCCTCCGAGGGCTGCGCCTCCGCCTGGAGCAACCGGTCGACCTCGGCCGCCAGGCTCTCGCCCGAGAGGTCGCGGGCCGCGTCCTCGATGGCGCCGATCCGGCGCCAGATCTCTTCAGCGGAGAGCTCGGCCGCCGACGCCGCCTGCGCTGCGAGCAGCTCGCGCAAGTCCCCTGCTCCGCCGGGACCCCCCGGGAGCAGACCCGGGGAGGCGGTCGCCAGGGGTGCCAGGACCAGGACTGCGGTGAAGGCGAGGGTGTGGATGCGCATGGCGTGTGACGCTCGGGAATCCGCTATCGGCGGCCCCGGACCCGACGCAGGAGGGCTCTCGTGGTCTTCCGGGGGCACCTAATCTAGGATGCGCGCCGCCTTCCTGCCCCGGCGCAACGAAAAAGATACCGCGTGGCCTTCCCCCGCCCGAGCGAAGCCGAGCCCTCGCCCGAGGCGGGCGCGGCAAGCCCCCAGCCGGCCTCCCCGCAAGCATCCCACGTGGCGATGACGCCGCAGGGTCCGCGCTCGCGCATGGTGGACGTGGGGGACAAGCCGATCAGCGCGCGCTCGGCCACCGCGCGGGCCCGGGTGCGCTTCTCCCCGGGCGTCCTGGAGCAGGTGCTCGCCGAGGGCGGTCCGAAGGGACCGATCACCGAGGTCGCGCGCGCGGCCGGGATCCTGGCCGCCAAGCGCACCTCGGAGTGGATCCCGATGTGCCACCTCCTGCCCCTCGATCACGTGGAGCTGGGGTTCGAGCCGCTGGCTCCGGGATTGCTCGAGATCCGCTGCCGGGCCGCGTGCACGGCGCGGACCGGCGTCGAGATGGAGGCCCTGGTGGGCGTCTGCGCCGCCGCCCTCACGGTCTACGACATGACCAAGGCCCTCGACCGCGCGATCACGATCGAGCGGGTTGAGCTGGTCGAGAAGCACGGCGGCCGCTCCGGGAGCTGGCGCCGGAGCGAGCCCTAGGGACACCCTGGAGGAACCCCGTCCGGCCATGGACCTGCGACTCATCCAGCGCCTCGTGCGCCTCATGCAGCGCGGAGAGCTCACCGAGCTCGAGGTCGACGATCCCCAGTCGGGGGTGCACGTGCGCCTGCGGCGCGGC
>DATKBQ010000277.1:0-3138 GCA_035546375.1 Planctomycetota bacterium
GCCCTTCCCGTGGTCGACTCGGAGGGCCGCGTGGTGGGCATGGTGACCGACCGCGACGTCTGCATGGCGGCGTACTTCAAGGGCCGCCCGCTGGCGGAGATCCGCGTCGACGAGACGATGGCCCGCAAGGTCTACTCCTGCCTCAGCACGGATCCGCTCGAGGACGCCGAGCGGATGATGCGCGGCTACCAGATCCGGCGCCTGCCCGTGATGGACTCCGGCTCGCGGCTGGTCGGGATCCTCTCCCTCAACGACCTCGCGCTGCAGTGCGAGCGCGAGCTCGGCGAGCGCGAGCCCGAGGTGGCGGCGGACGAGCTGGCGCGAACGCTCGCCGGAGTCTGCCGGCCACGTTCCGCCGAGACGGAGCGCACCGTGGAGCTCCAGCCCGCCGCCCGCAGCGCCCCCGCGCCCACCCCGCAGCCAAGCCGCCCGCGCACGCGCAAGAACCGATGATTCATCTCCGCGATGGTTCACCACATTCCGATACCCAGCCCTTGCACGCCGCTGCGTGTAAGGGCCGGGTAACGGAACCTGGTGAACTATCGCGGAGATGAACCCTCGACCAGCAGATCGATCAGCCTCGCGGTGGCCTCTTCCGGCGGCTCCGAGCCCGAGGCCATCTCCACGAGCTCGGTGGGAGGTAGCTCGTCGGGCGGCTGGAACTGTCGCTGCATCAGGCGGTAGACAGCGAAGTCCGCGTCGGAGACCTCGTGCTCGTCGCTGCGGCGCCGCTCCATCCGCTGGCGGACGAGCGCTTCGCTCGCCGTGACGTGGACCAGTGCAAACGGCACTCCGAGGTCCCGCGCCAGCGCGCGGAAGTCCGCCCGTCGCGACAAGCTGGCGAACGTCGCGTCGGCGATCACCGTGCGGCCCGAGGCGAGCGCGCGCTCCGCCTCGGCGAGCATCGCGCGGTAGGTGCGGTCGGTCATCTCGGTGGAATACAGCTCCTCGCGGGAACCCCGGCCCCCGCGCCGCCGTTCCGTCAGCGGCACGCCGGCCAGACGCTTGCGGATCACGTCGCTCGAGAGCACCACGGCCTCGAACGGCCGCCCCAGCTCGCGCGCCGCCCAGCTCTTGCCGCTCCCCGGCAGGCCGCACACGAGGATTAGGGCGGGCGGAAGGCCGTAGCTCGCGGCGAGGTGCCAGTAGCGCATTGCGGAGAGCCGCGCCGCTTCGCGCCGCTCGGGTTCGGCGCCCTCGTCGGAGGCGAGGATCGACTGGACCTTGGCGCGCACGACCGCGCGGTACTCCTTGTAGAAGCCCGTCAGCTCCGCGAGACCGACGTCGCCCGCTTCTCCGGCGTAAGCGTGCTCCAGGAAGCGCCCAAACCCGCGGAAGCCGCGCAGGTCGAGGTCCATCGCCAAGAAGGCGAGGTCGCAGGCGACGTCCGAGCAGCGGTAGCGCGCCGAGAACTCGATGCAATCGTAGATCACGATCCGCTCGGGCGGGAAGCAGACGTTTCCCGAGTGCAGGTCGCCGTGGCCGTCGCGGATCCGCCCTTCGCGCACGCGCCGCTCCAGGAGCTCGCGGCGCTCGGCGAGGAAGCGCTCCGCTCTACGCTCGAGGAAGGCGTGGAGCGCGCTCGAGATCGTCCGCGCCCCCTTGCCCCCGGCGAAGCCCCGCGTCTGCTCGAAGTTCTCGCGCACGTTGGCCGCCACCGCCTCCGGCGAGCCGTGCTCGTCGACGCCCGGCCCCGTCGCCGCTTCGGCGTGGAAGCGAGCCAAGAACACCGCGAGCGCGCGCACGAGCTGGTTGTCGACCTCCCCGCGCTCGAGCAGCGCCTCGAGCATGCGCTCGGCCGGCAGCCGCCGCATCTCGACCGCGGGCTCCACCAGCTCGCCCGCGCCGCCCACGCGCACCGCGCCCGCCGCGTCTCGGCGGAACTCGACCACGCCCAGGTAGGTGTCCGGCGCGAGCCGGCGGTTGAGCCGCACCTCCTCCTCGCAGAAGTGCCGCCGCCGCTCCAGCGTCGAGAAGTCCAGGAAGCCGAGGTCGACCGGCTTCTTCACCTTGTAGACGCGCTCGCCAGCGAAGAAGAGCAGCGACACGTGGGTCTCGAGGAAGCCCACTTCGGCGACCTCGAATGGATAGGCGGCGGGGTCGCGCAGCGCCAGGACGAGCTCGGCGGTCTCCACGATGAACGCGGCGGAGCGGCCGACCGCGCGGCGCTAGACTAATCCCTCGGTGCGGGGGTCCGGGCATCCGGGCCCGGCAGCAGGAATCGTCATGTTCGTACGCTTCGCGTGGCCGCTCGCGCTCGCAAGCGCTACCTGATGGACGCGGACTCCGGCGTGGGTACGCGGTTCCTCGCCGTGGACGTCGACGGCGACGGAGCACTCGCCGTCGTCACGCACAACGAGAAGGGCGTCTTCCTGCACCTGCGGTGGCCGTAGCCGGCTACACCGTCTTCTGGGCCGTGATCAGGTCCTCGAGCGCCTTCTTCGCGTCGGCGAAGAGCATCAGCGCGTTGTCCATCTCGAACAGGCCGTTGCGGATCCCGGCGTAGCCCGCCGAGAGCGAGCGCTTGACGACGACCACGGTGCGCGCCTCCCACACGTGCAGCACCGGCATGCCGGCGATCGGGGAGCTCGCGTCCTCCACCGCCGCGGGGTTGCAGACGTCGTTCGCGCCGAGCACGAGGACGACGTCGGCGTTCTTGAACTCGCTGTTGATGTGCTCCAGCTCGAAGAGCTGCTCGTAGGGCACGTCGGCCTCGGCCAGGAGCACGTTCATGTGACCCGGCATGCGCCCGGCCACGGGGTGGATCGCGTACTTGACCACGCAGCCCTTCTCCTGGAGCAGGTCGGCCAGCTCGCGGGTCTTGTGCTGCGCCTGGGCTACGGCCAGCCCGTACCCGGGGACGAAGATCACCAGGCGTGCCGCGTCCAACAGCGGCGCGATCTCGTCGGCCGTGGTCGACTTGACCTTGGTGTAGCCGGCCTCGCCGGCCGCGGCCGAGGGCGCCTCGGCGCCGAGCCCGCCGAAGAGCACGTTGGCGAGCGAGCGGTTCATCGCCCGGCACATGATCCGGGTCAAGATGATCCCCGACGCGCCGACCAGCGAGCCGGCGACGATCAATAGATTATTGCGCAGCACGAAGCCGGTCGTCATCGCCGCGATCCCCGAGTA
Source organism: Planctomycetota bacterium (assembly GCA_035546375.1). Classification (GTDB taxonomy): domain Bacteria; phylum Planctomycetota; class UBA1135; order UBA1135; genus DATKBQ01. Next base: position 3,130 of record DATKBQ010000277.1, read on the forward strand.
GGAGTTCAA
>DATKBQ010000278.1:0-2521 GCA_035546375.1 Planctomycetota bacterium
CACGGTGGCGCGCGCGGCGAGCAGCTCCTCCTCCGCCTCGGCGCGCGCCTGGGCGGTGAGCCGGGTCTGGTTCTTGCGCGCCGTTTCGAGGGCCGTGCGCCGCGCGACCTCCGCCTCACCGCGGGCGCTCTGCACCGCCGACTCATAGCGGGCCAGCACCTCGTCGGTGTCGCGGCTCAGCCGCTCCGCCTTGGCCCGGGCGCCCTCGATGCGCTCCCGGCGCTCGTCGAGCACGCGCAAGAGCGGCACGAAGAGGAGCTTCTGGGACGGATAGATCAGGATGAGGAAGAGGGCGATCAGCGCGAGCACGCGCGCGTCGGGAAAGATGTCGAGCCCCTCTTCGGCGGCGGCCCAGGCCGGCGCGGCGGCCAGCCACACGGCGAGGGCGGAGAGGCTCGCGACCTTGCGGGGGGTCATGGGGTCTCGTCCACTCCGGGTGTGCGTTCGCTCGCCGTCCGTCGGCTCTTCCGGCCATCTTCCTCCGGCCAGCGCCGGAGGGCGCACCGAGGAGGCAGCGTGCGCCATGCGCGCAATCCGCCGCGGGCTGCCCGTCCGCCAGCGTGCCATCGCGCCATCGACGTCCGGACCATCGACGTTCGGAAGCGGGCAGGACACGAGGTGCGGGCCAGAGGCCGAGGGAGCTCCCGGCGAGCCGGGCGCGCCAATGTTGGCAAAAAGGGTGTGGGTTTCAACCGGATCCGGCGGGTGCGGGCGGGCTGGGCGCCCGCGGCGGCTTCGGCCCGGGCGGCGCGGCTGGGACGGCCGCCTGGGGGCCCGTCCGGCAGCGTCCGTCCAGGCGGGCTCCGTCCTGCACGCAGAGGCGGGGCGCGTGAACCGTGCCCGCCAGGCGCCCGGTGGCCAGGAGCTCCACGCGCTGCCGCGCATCCACGTCGCCCTGGAACTCGCCGCCGAGCACCAGCTCGTCCACGCTGACGCGCGCGCGCACCCGGGCGCCGGGTGCGATCACCAGCCGGCCCTGGGCGGTCACCTCTCCAGCGAGCACGCCTTCGACGCGCAGCTCACCTCGGAAGGTCAGGAGACCCTCGAACTCGGTGCCCGGTCCGAGCACAGTGGCTCCTTCCGCCCCGTCGGACCGCAGCGCACGTTCCATGGCTCCCTCCCGCCCCGAGCTCCCTCAGGCGCCACCTGGCCCCTCGAGGATCTCGCGGCTGATGCGGTGCAGCTCCTCGGCACCGTAGTACTCGATCTCGATCTTCCCGCGCGAGGCGTTGCCCGTGATGCGCACGCGGGTCTTGAGCTGATCGCGCAGCGCGTCCACCAGGTGGGCCAGATCCGGGTCGGCTTGCGAGCGGGCCGGCGGGCTTGGGCGCGCGACGGGGCTGCCGAGGCTCCTCGCCAGCGCCTCGGCCGCCCGCACGGAGAGGCCCTCGGACACGATGCGGTCGCGCAGGTGGCGGCGCCGCTCCGGGTTGCCGAGCTGGAGGATGGCCTTGGCGTGGCCCAGGCCGAGGGCGCCCGACTCCACGTCGGCCTGCAGCTCGCGGGGGAGCTCGAGCAGGCGCAGGTGGTTCGCGACGCTGGAGCGGTCGAGCCCGACACGGCGACCGATCTCTTCCTGGGTGGCACCCCCTTCGGCCAGCACCTGGAAGGCCAGCGCGAGCTCGATGGGGTTCAGGTCCTGGCGCTGCACGTTCTCGACGAGCGCCACCTCGAGAAGCTGCCGTGAGGCCACGTCTTTGACCGTGGCGGGAACGCTCGCGAGACCGGCGAGGCGGGCGGCGCGCCAGCGCCGCTCGCCGACCACCAGCTCGTAGCGCGAGGGATCGCTTCCCGGCAGCTCGCGCACCACCACCGGCTGCAGCAGGCCGTGGCGGCGGATCGACGCGGCGAGCCGCTCGAGCTCGCCTGGGTCGAAGGTGCGGCGGGGCTGGCTCGGGTTGGCCACGATGCGGTCGATCGGAATCTCGGCCGGCGCAGCGAGCGCCTCGCGCGCAGCGGCGGGCGGGGCCACAGGCTGCGCGGGCGCGGCGTCGGGTGAACGCACCGGCGCGCTCGGGATGAGCGCGTCGAGACCGCGACCGAGGGCGCTGCGGCGAGCGGTCATGAGGGCTCCTCGTGCGGGGCGGCTCGGCCTGCCACGCGGAAGGGAAGCTGCGGCGGCTTGCGGGTGGGTCCGAGATCGGGGTGGTGCCGGAGCACCTCCTCGGCGAGCGCCAGGTAGGCGGACGCGCCCCGCGAGTGGATGTCGTAGAGGAGGACGGGCTTGCCGTGGCTCGGCGCCTCGCTCAGGCGCACATTGCGGGGAATCACGGTGTGAAACACCCGATCGCCGAAGTGGCGCCGCACCTCGTCGGCGACCTGCCGCGCCAGATTCGCGCGCGCGTCCACCATGGTGAGCGCGATGCCTTCCAGCGTGAGCCGCGGGTTGAGGCCGGCGCGGATACGCTCGACGGTGTCGAGCAGGCGCGCCAGCCCCTCGAGCGCGTAGTACTCGGCCTGCAGCGGGATCAGCACCGCATCGGCAGCCACCAGGGCATTGAGCGTGAGGATCCCGAGCGAG
>DATKBQ010000279.1:0-17036 GCA_035546375.1 Planctomycetota bacterium
CCGCGCATCGTCGCGGGCCTGCGCTCCCACCTGCAGGCTCGCTTCGCCGTGGAGCAGGAGCACCTCGGCGCGCCCCGGCGCGAGCCGCATCGCCTCCTCGGTTCGCTCGAGCGCCTCGGCAGCCTGACCCGCCGCGAGCAACGCCCGCGCCTCGGCCACGAGCGGCTCCGTGAGCTCCTGGTCGATCAGGTCCCGGGCGCGCAGCAGCTCGCCGGCGTCCAGCGCCTCCCGCGCTTGGTGAAGCGGCCCGGCCTCGTTCGCTGCAGCCTTCGCTGAGGTCTGCGAGGCCGTCTCCGAGCGCTGGGAGCGGGCCGGGGTTTCCGGAGCCCCCTCCGCGACCTCGGGCGGCTGACGCTCGCCCGTCCGAGCGGGGCGCACCGCCGGCTCCGTGGTGCGCCGCACGAACCACTCGGGCTCGTGCATCTCCTCGAGCTTGACCTTGGGCGTCCGGCACGCGCCGAGGCCCAGGAAACAGAGGCCGGCCACCGCGACGACTCTGCCCGAAACGCCCGAAGGAACCGGAGTGGCGGGGCTTCGCTGGAGCATGGGTGGGCTGAAACGAGGGTCGAGACGCGATGGGTTGGAAACCCGGAGGCGCTGAGTCTAGCCCACCGGTGCGCCGGTGCCGTTCAACTCCGCGGCGCCGGGCTCGCCCCGCGTGTGAGGGAGCCTGTGCGTGCAGCACTCGAAGAGTCGATCGTGCCGGATCGCCAGGGCGAGCCGGGCCCCGACCCCGTCTTCGTAGGGCTGCGCAGCCGCTGCAGCGCTTCCAGGTGCGCCCGTACGGCTTCCAGGTCCTCGGCGTTCGCCCCAGTCTCCGTCTTCAGGAGCTCGAGGCCCGCCTCGAGCAGTTCCTGGGCCTCGTCGAGCCGGCCCTGGCGCATCAGCGCCACACCGAGGAAGATTCGCGAGCGGGTGAGCGCGAGCGGGTCGGCCCCTGCTGCTTCCAGGTTCGAGGCGCCCTCGCGCAACGCGGCTTCGGCCCCTTCCGGATCGCCGGCAGCGAGCCGCGCGATGGCCAGGTCCTGCAGCGTGCGCCCCACGGCGGGGCTGGCGTCGCCCAGGGCGGCGCGGCGGATGCGCAGCGCCTCCTCCAGCAACTCGCAGGCCCTCTCCGGATCCCCGCTGAGGCGGGCGACCTGGGCCTGCAGGACTTGCACCGAAGCCAGCGCCGGGTGCTCGGGGCCTACGCGGGAAACCTGGATCGCGCGGGCCTCGCGCAGCCGCTCGGCCGCGGCTTCCAGCTCCTGCTCGCGGAGGTCCATGGCGGCCAGGTTCACGAGAACCTGCGCCAAGCCTTCGAGCCCGCGCGTTCGCTGGGAACGGTAGGAGGCCTCGGCGAGCGCGAGCAGGGAGCGGGCGCGGCCGGCGTCGCCGGAGTGCCACACGACATTCGCCAGGTTGGAGAGGCTCTGGACGGTGAGCGGGTGCTCCTCCCCGAGCACGTCCTCGCGGATCGCAAGGCTCTCCTCGAAAAGCGCGCGCGCCGCGTCGAACTCGCCGCGATCGAGGTGGATCCCGGCGAGGTTGTTCAGGCTCTCGGCGACCGCCGGGGTGTGCGTCCCCGCGGCGCGGCGCAAGGCGAGGGCCTCGCGGTGGAGGTCCTCGGCCTCGTCCAGGGATCCCTGGTTGCGCAAGACCGCGGCCAGGTCGTTGGCCGCCAGCGCCACGTCGGTGTGGGTGCTGTGCGCCAAGCTGCGGTGGAGGGCCAGGGCGCGCCGCAAGAGGTCCTCGGCCTCGGCCAGCTTCCCGCGCCGAAACTGCAGCGCGCCGAGGCTGCCCAGCGAGAGGGCCACCTCGATGTGGCGGTCGCCGAACGTCTTCAGGCGCAGGTCGTGGGCCTCCCGCAGCAGGCTCTCGGCCTCCTCCGGACGATCGAGCGAGGCGGCCACGCGGCCCAAGGCGTCGAGCAGGTTGGCGCGCAGATGGGGGTCCTCGCGGTGCGCCCGCCGCACGTGCTCGGCCTGGCGACGCACGCTCTCCAGGGCGTCGCTGCGCTGCTCGTCCCCGATCACGTCCGAGCGCAGGAATGTGTCCATCAGGAACGTGGCGATGCTCTGGAAGGAGTCGGCCTCGATGCGCGCGTGGAGGGCCTGGTCGCGGGCCCGGCTCTCCCCGCGGCTCGCGGCGATGTAGCCGTACACGAGCGCCAGCAGCGCGAGCAGCGCCGCCGCGACCGGGATGCGATTGCGCTTGACGAACTTGCCGGAGACGTAGGCGATCGACTCCTCGCGTGCCTTCACCGGCCGCCCCGCGAGATGGCGCTCGAGGTCCTCGGCGAGGTCCTCGGCCGAGGCGTAGCGGCGCTCCGGCTCCTTGCGCAGGGCCATCAGCACGATGCGGTCGAGGTCGCCCGAGAGCCGCTTGCGCAGGCGCGCCGGCGTCGTGTCGCAGGCGGCGGCGAACTCGGCGGGAGTGCGCTCGTCGGAGTGCCCCTCCGTGGCCGCGACCGGGCGCACGGCCGCGGTGCTCGGCCGAGTCGGAGTGCGCTCGCGCACCAGCCGCTCCCAGGCGAGCGGGCTGCGGCTGTCGTTGTGGAACGGCTTGCGGCCGGTCAAGAGGCCGTAGAGCACCACGCCCAGCGAGTACACGTCGGACGCCGTCGTCACGGGCTCGCCGGCAAGCTGCTCGGGGCTCGCGTACTCGGGCGTGAAGAGGCGCGCCGAGAACCATGTCGGCTCGGCGCCGGGAACCGAGGGCTCCTCGAGCAGGCGCGCGATCCCGAAGTCCAAGAGCCGCGGCGCGCCGTGCTCGTCCACCATGACATTGGCCGGCTTGAGGTCGCGGTGAACGACCAGGTTCTGGTGCAGGTAGTGGACCGCGTGGCAGACGGTGGCGAACAGCCGCAGGCGCTGGGGCAGCGGGAGGCGGCTGCGGTCGCAGGAGATGTCGATCGCCTCCCCGCGCACGAGCTCCATCACGAGGTACGGCTGGCCGTGCTCCGTCGTGCCGCCGTCCAAGAGGCGCGCGATGTTCGGATGGCTCAGGCGCGCGAGCATGCGGCGCTCGAGCTCGAAGCGGCGCACCATCTCCTCCGTGGTCGCGTCGAAGCGCAGCAGCTTGACGGCGACCTCCTGCTGGAACAGGCCGTCGGCGCGCTCGGCGCGGTAGACCACCCCCATGCCCCCGACCGCGAGGCGGCTGGTCAACTTCCACGGCCCCAGGCGGCGGCCCAGCATGGGATCGCTGTCCTCGAGCTCCAGCAGGCCGGCGGGATGATCGAGCAGCGTGCTCGGGGCGCCGTCCTGCGCGAGCAGCCGCCCGACGATCTCCAGCAGCTCGCGGTCGCCCGCGCATTCGGACTCCAGCAGGGCGCGCCGCGCCTGCGGAGGCAGGTCCACGGCGCGGCCGAAGAGGTCCTCGACCCGTTGCCAGCGCTCAGGATCCATCGCGCTCCTCGAGCCGCTCCCGCAGCCAGGCGCGAGCGATGCGCCACTCGCGCTGAACGGTGGACTCCGAGACGTTCGTCACCTTCGCGACCTCGGGGACGCTCATGCCGGCGAAGAAGCGCAGCTCGACCACCCGGGCATGGAGCGGCGCGAAGGCCGCCAGGTCGTCGAGGGCCTCGTCGAGCCCGAGCAGGATCTCGTCGCGCACCGGCTCGGCCGGATCGAGCGCGTCCAGATCGACCCGCTCCAGGCCGCCGCCGCGCTTGATCCGGCCGCGCTTGCGGGCGTGCTCCACGAGCACGCGGCGGATCGCCTGGGCGCCGGCGCCCAGGAAATGGGCCCGGTTCTCGAATCCCGACCCTCCTTCGGGCGCCAAGCGCAGCCAGGCCTCGTGCACCAGGGCCGTCGGCTGGAGGGTGTGGTCGCGCCGCTCGCCCGCCAGCTCGCGCTGGGCCATGCGCCGCAGCTCACCATAGAGCAAGCTCGCCAGCTCCTCGGAGGCGGCGTGATCGCCGTTACGGGCCCCGTCGAGCAGGCGTGTCAGGTCGAGCATGCGGGCGCCCCGCAGGGGAGGTGTGAGGATACCGGGGGAGGGGATGGCCGCTGCCGGGACGCCCGACGCGGTGGCCGGGCGACGCGTCGCGGCCCGGCTCGGGAAATCCGTGGGCGACCTGACTGGATGGAACGCCAAAGGGCGCATTGCAAGGTGTCGGAGGCATCCAGCCGCCGGCGCATCCGTCCTTCCCCGACTCCCTGACCTCGAGACGCGACCCATGAACTCCATGCGCCAATTCCTCTCCCGTGGGCTTGCCCTGGCCTGCCTCCTGGCGACCGCGACCGCGGCCACGTTCCAGGGGGCGCCTACGCTGCTCCCCGGCGACACGGCCATCGGCCCGGCCGGCGGCGTACAGCAGTTTCCGGCGATCTCGGCAGGACCGGGCGTGCACCTGGTCGCTTGGGCGGACCACCGCTCGGCCTTCGAGACGCTGACGACCGGCGTGGGGACCCGCGACGTGTACGCGATGCGGGTCGACGCTGCGGGGAATTCCCTGACGCCGCTGCCCCTGCGCGTCGCCGGCGGTCCGGGGCGCAAGAAAGACGTGCGCGTGGCCTGGAACGGCACCCACTGGCTGGTGACTTGGCAGAACGAGCTGCCGACGACCTTCTCGAAGGCTCCCGGGCTCCTGGGGGCGCGGGTCGACGCACAGGGCAACCTGGTGGACGACCCGCCGCTCTTGATCCGCAAGTACACCAACTCCAAGGCCTTCGCCTACGACGTGAGCAGCGACGGCAACGACTGGGTCGTCGCGATCCAGGGCTCGAGCGCCGGCGAAGCCGACGTGGAGGGATGGCGGGTGACGTCGGGCGGCGTCGTCTCGATGGCTTCCTCCGCGCTGTTTCCCACCACGCAGCTCCTCCTGGGTTTTGATCTCGCCTGGAACGGCTCCCAGTACCTGCTGACCTGGAGCAACTCGGGCGTGAGCGGCCGGCGGTACGACGCCGCGCTCGCCCCACTGGGCGGCGAGATCTTCATCGCCTCCTCGGGGGCCAACGAGGGCGCCATCGCGGCCGTTCCCGGAGGGGGCTTCCTCGTGGCCTGGAGCATGGACTTCAACGGCTACTCCATCGAGTACCGCACGGTCTCGGCCACGGGCGGCCTGGGTCCCATCGTCCAAGCCTCGGGCTCCGTGACGTACGGCTTCGACCCGTCGGTCGCCTGGAACGGGAACGGCTTCACGCTCGCGTGGACCAGCGGCCTGTTCCCGCCGACAACCCTGCGCTACGCGCGCATCTCGGCTGCGGGTGCGCTGCTCGATCCCGGTGGCCTGCCCCACGGCCAGGGGGCTGCGCCCTCCTTCCAGGTCATCTCGTCGCTGGGCGACGGCAATGCCCAGTTGGCATGGATCGACAAGCCGACGACGCCTCCGCACGTGGGCGACGTCTTCGGCACGCGCTTGACGCCTTCGGGACCGGATCCGGCGGTCGCGCTCTCCACGAGCGTGCCCCGGCAGGGCTCACCCGACGTCGCCGCCGGCGGTCCGGGGTACCTGGCGGTCTTCACGAGCGAACGCGCCGGAGCCGTCTCCATCCTGGCGCAGCGCCTGAATCCCCTGGGCACGGCCATCGATCTTCAGCCCGTCGAGCTGGGAGCCGGCACCGGTCTCGGACACCCGCGCGTGGCCTGGAACGGCAGCTCGTTCCTGGTCGTGTGGCAGGACGAGATCGACCCCTCGTTCCCGACCGACGACATCGTGCTCGCGCGCCGCGTGGGCGCCGACGGCTCGCTGCTCGACCCGGCGCCCTTCCAGGTGATGCAAGGCGCGACCCCCGACGTCGGCGCCGCGAGCGGAACGTTCCTGGTCGCGGCGAGGTACGCCCTGACCACGCAGCTTTGGTACACGCACGCAGTGCGCGTCGACGGAGCCGGCGTGGTGCTGGACCCTGCGCCGCTCGTGGTCGGAGGCAACTTCGCGCGCTTTCCCTCGGTCGGCAGCTTCGGCGACCGTTGGGTGATCGCCTGGCAGCGCAATCCGACCCACGACAACCCGGCGGCCAGCGCTCGGTCGCGAGTCGTGCTCCCCAGCGGGGCGATGTTGAGCGACGTCTCGATCGGAGGCGGCTCGACTCCCAGCGTCGCCGCGTCGAGCGCCGTCGCCCTGGTCGTCTGGCGCAGCTCGGGCGGACTGTGGGGACAACGCATGGATCGCGACGGGAACCTGCTCGGCAGCGGCGCTCCGGTGGCAAGCTCGAGCTTCGCCATGACCAACCCCTCCGTCGGCTGGGACGGCAGCGAATTCGTCCTCGCCTGGGAGGACCTGCGCAATCAGACGGCCTTCTTCGACGACCGCAGGGACATCTTCGCCTCGCGTGTCGCCGAGGACGGAACGGTCCTCAGCGGACCCTCGGGCTTCCCGCTCGCGGCTTCGGTGGAGGACGAGCAGCAGCCCGCCGTGGCCGGCAGCGGGGGCGCTCACCTGTTCGCCCTGGCCTCCTTCCTGCCCCACGCACCCCATGCCGCCGTGCGCACGGCGGTCGTGCACGTCGGCAGCGGCTGCTCGGGCGTGGCCGCCTGCTACTGCACGGCGAAGGTCACCTCGAGCGGGTGCGTCCCCTCGATCGGCTCGTTCGGCTTGCCCAGCGCCAGCGCCGGCAGCGGCTTCCTGATCACCGCCAGCCAAGTCGAGCCGAACAAGTTCGGGCTCCTCTTCTACGGCAAGACCGGCCAGCTGGCCGTGCCGTTCCAGGGCGGGACCTTGTGCGTGAACTCGCCGCAGACCCGCACGTCGATCCAAGACTCCGGCGGAGCGGCGACCTGCTCCGGCACCTACTCGATCGACTTCAACGCCTACATCGCCACCGGCAGCGATCCCGCGCTGGTCGCGGGACAGCAGGTCAACGGCCAGTACTGGTTCCGCGACCCGGGGTTCGCGCCGCCGAACAACACGGGTCTCTCGAACGCGATCGAGTTCACGATCGATCCCTGATAGGGACGGACCTGTCAAGCCCCGCTGAGGGGTTAAGCTGATCTGTTCCGGGGCCGGCTGCCGAGGGGTGGCCGGCCCCGTGTGCGCAGCCGGCGGGATCAACCGCGGGGGACGGTGTCGAGGCTGATCAGGCCCCACCGCCGCCAACCGAGAGTCAGGAGCCAAGTCCGCGCCTTCGGGAGGATCGAGGGGACCGAGACGCTCGGCTTCGCCTCGCGCCAGCCGTCGAACCCGAGGCCCGAGGAGAAGGGATCCACGCCGGCCTCGAACGCGCGCAGGATCGCGCGGTGGGCATCCTTGCGCCTCAGGCTCGGCAGGCCCGCGCGCAGGCGCGCGGTGACGTGCACGGGTTGGGCCTTGGCGAACGCGACCCGACCGTGGTGCGAGACGCCGGCGCGCGCGCCCTTCGGCTTCCGACCGGCACCCAGACGAGGGCCGCCGCGACCGCCGAACGGCAGCTCAGCTTGTCGAACCTTCGTTCGTCTCCTCATCGCGACGGACTGTACCACGGCCTCGCGTATGATTGGGCAGAAATCCTGTGTTTTTAGCGTCCTGCTTCAACCGATCTCGCGCCATCCGAATGTCAAACGTTCTCTCGCACGTCGAACTTTGTGCGCGGGGACAACAGATGCAACTCGGGGAACCCCAGACGCAGGAACTTGCCATCCGCGGGTCCCTGACTCGGCTCGCCGATCGCGCGGGAGAGTCTCGGTCGGCATGACCTCGGTGGCGAGGTGGGTGAGGATGGATTCCCAGCGTAGGGCGGGGTACGACGCGACGCGCGCTCGAGGCTCGTCAGGCAGCCTCGCTCGCTTGCACACCGAGGCGGTCTCCGTGGCGGCGCGCTCGGGTCGGCGCCCGCGATCCGCCGCCTCGGGCGGGAAGATGCCGGGCCGGCGGGCGTCGGGCATGGCGTAAGATCGGCGGCCGATGACACGAGATTCGCGATTCCGGCCCTCCGAGGCGGTCTGGCCGGCTGGGTGGCCCAGGCTCGGGGGGGTGCAGACCCGCGCTCGCGGGGCGTTGCTCGCGCTCCTCGCCGGGGTGGTGCTCACGCTGGCGGGCTGCGACAACCCGGCGTGCGTCTTCGGCGGGACCTGCGGGGGCGGCGGGAGCGGGGGGATCGCGGGGGAGCCGGCGGTGGTGCCGGCGGACCATGCGTGGGTGCTGGCGGGGGCGCCGACGATCACGGGGTTCTTCCCCAAGGGGACCCAGATCCACTCGGAGACGCCGATCGCGATCACGTTCAGCGAGTCGATGGCGGCGAGCACGCTGTCGGGGGCGATCCGGGTGAGCGAGGTCGGGGGCTTCGGACTGCCGGTGGCGCTGCTGCCGGCGGCGCTGGTGGGGGACGGGCGCGTGCTGATCCTCATACCGGCCACCGCGCTGATGAGCGGGACGGTGTACGACGTGCACTGGACGGAGAACCGGGTGGTCACCGACCTGCAGGGCGCCGTGCTCTTGCAGGCGGTCGACCGCTTCATCGGCACGTTCACGGTTGCGGCCAGCGATCCGCCGACGCCGGCGGTCGTCACGACGTGGCCGGTCGACGGCGCCAAGGGGCAGAGCACGCACGGTCAGATCGCGGTCGTGTTCGACCGCAAGATGAACGCGGGCACGATCACGCCGCAGAGCTTCGTGGTCACCGTGGACGGCCAGCCGCCGGCGTTGAACCCGCCGCCGCAGCAGCTCCTGATCCTGGGCACGGGCGGGCCGGTGACCGACACGCGCGTGTGGCTCTACCGCAGCGTCGACAACGAGGGGAACGCAGTCAGCCTGGGCGCGGGCGGGCACGTGCAGGTCGTGCTCTCGCCGACCGGCAACAAGATCCTCGACGCCGGGGGCGGAGTCTTGGCACAGAAGACGATCGCCTTCGACCTGGCTGCGATCGACGAGCCGCTCGCGGCCGAGATCGTCTCGGTGCCGACCGACGCGATCGGGATCGACAACCTGGGCGGGGGGAGCGCGACGGTCCCGCCGCTCGAGGTCGCGGTGACGCTCGCCGACGGCCAGCCCGACGACCGGCTCGGCGTGTTCCTCTTCGGCAGCTCGGGCGGCACCACGCCGAAGCTGTTCACGCTCTTCCGGGACTTCAAGCTCGAGAACATCGCCTTCGATCCGATCAGCGGCATCGCCTCACTCGGCGAGGCGGAGCTCGACATCGCCTCGTCCACCTCGCCGGTCCAGGCGCGCTTCGCCGACGGGACGCTGGCGATGGCCTTCCGGCTGCAGCGGGGGACTGCGATCACGCCGGTGCGCCTCTTGGACACCGATCCGTCCGAGGCGGGGCCGCAGCACGCCCTGCTGGACACCACGCGGCCCAAGCTGGTCGGCCTGGGCGCCACCGGCACGGGCAGCGGCTCGTTCCGCTCCGACCTGCGCGACCTGGCCTTGGTCGGCCGCGCCAGCGAAGAGCTGCGCAGTGTCGAGGTCTCGACCGCGCTGGGCTCCAACGGCATGCTGCCGATGGTCGTCGGCTCGCGCAGCGACGGGCTCTTCGTCGCCGCGCCGGTGCCGCTCGGCGTGCTCGACCCGGCGAGCCAGCCGCTCGCGTTCACCGCGCGGCTCTTCGACCGCGCGCTGAACGAGTCGGCCTCGCCCGTGAACGCCACGTTCACCCAGCTCGGCGCGAGCGGGCCCGGCGCGGCGCTCCCGGGCAACGCGACGGTGGACGTCGAGGTCTTCGACGCGCGCACGCTGCTCGCGGTACCCGGAGCGCTGGTCCTGACCCACGAGGGCGTCGCCGGCTCGGTCAGCCTGGTCGAGAGCGGGATCACGAACGCCAGCGGGAAGGTCACGCTGACCGCCGGCGTGCTCGGGGAGACGCTCGTGAGCGTCGACGCGCTCGGCTACGACCTCTTCACGTTCCACGGCGTGCCCAGCTCGCGCCTGAGCGTGCCGCTCTCCAAGACCGGCGAAGCGCCGGCGCAGCTCTCGGGCGAGGTCTCGACCACGAGCACGACCCTGCCCGCCCTGCAGCGCTTCGTGCGCGACGCGCGCTTCCGGCCCGCCGACGAGCCGCTGCTCCCGGTCCAGCCGTGCACCCTCGACCCCTTGCTCCTGCGCTTCGAGTGCCCGTTCGGCCCGCGCGCGGTCTTCCCGGGCCGTATCGGGGCGCTGGGCTTCGTCGGAATCGATCCGCCGCCGAGCGCCGGGACCTGGAGTGCCCAGTCCTTCCTGCGCGCCTTCGCCCTCGAGCTGCCGCTCCCCCAGGGCGGCCCGGCGCAGGCCCTGAGCGAGGGGATCGAGGTCGACCAGCTCCTGGACCAGGCCGGGCTCGACCCGGAGGAGCGCGCCCTCGACGGACCGGCGATCGACCTCCTCGCCGCCGCAACCACCGGGATCGACCTCGCCGCGCTCTCGGGCGCGCCGCGGGTCGCCGTGCTCGCGCGCTCGGGCGGCATCCACGGGCGCTCGCTGACCGGCTCCGGCTTCGCCTTCGACGTCTCCGGCAACCCGGTCGACACCTGGCTCGTGCGCTGCGCGATCCCGGGCGCCGCCGACCCCAGCGAGGGCAAGTACCCAGGCGACCAGCAGGGCAAGCTGGTCCTCGAGGGCACGATCGAGCGCGACCTGCGCATCCTGATCGAGCTGCGCGACAGCGCGGGGAACCGCGCAGGGCGCCGGCCGCGCTTCCTCGCTGCCCCGGCGTCGCTCGCGCCGCTTGACGTGCCGACCGTCAGCTCGCCCCCCGCCCTCGGCCACACCGGCGGCCCCTCCTTCGACATCCTCTTCGCAAACGCGATCCCAAACTCGCTGGGGCAAGGGGGCCTCTACCGCGCGACCTTGACCGCTCCGGGCGGCCGGCGCTGGGTCCTGTGGCGCCCCGACCAGCCCGACGGCGCCGGCGCGATCGTCGTGCACGTACCCGACGTCGCCGCGGGCGGCGGCGCGCCGCTCGCGAACGGCTCGATCGCCTGCTCGGTGGCCGCCTTCGCCTGGCCGAGCTTCGCTCCCGCGCTCTTCTCCTGGGGCGACGTCGAGCGCGAGCACGACGCCTTCTCCGAGTCGGGCTCGATCCAGTTCACGCAGCCCTAATCGGCACGCGCGGCCCTGGCTGCACGTGCCGCAGCCGCGCCCCGTGGGGCGCGGCGCGTGCATCGGCACGCGCGGCTCCGGTTGCGCGGAAGCTCCAGCTTTCCGTTGTTTCCTCCAAGGCGCGCGCTCTAGAATCCGCAGACCTGCGGGGGGGGAGCTCGAAACGGCGGGCAGACCCCCCTTCCGAGCGTCCCCTTCCAGCGGTACGGATCATGCTTCACCGGCTTCCCACGCACGTGCTCCTCGCGAGCTTGGCCGCCCTCGTCCCGCTGTCCGGCTGCGCCTCGATCAAGCCGCCGCGCGAGGCGAGCGTCGAGGGGCTCGGCGTCGGCCGGCTGAAGGAGGTCAACCCGCTCGACGTGGTCGTCCTCCCGATCGAGAACCACAGCGGGCGGGCGGGCCTTCCGCTCGACACGATGCGCCGCGAGTTCCAGGAGGGGCTGGTCAAGCTGCGCTACAGCCCCCTCGCGCTGGACTACGTCGACCGCCAGGTGGTCGAGGCGACCTACAACCCTGGCGACCTGCGCGAGCAGGCCGTGCTCCAGGTCTTCGTCACCGGCTGGGACGATCGCCTGTGGTCGACCCACACCAAGCTGACCATCGACGCCGAGATATTCCTCCTGGACGCGCGGAACCCGGAGGCGGGTCAGGCCCTGTGGGGAGGGAAGGTGTCGCGCAAGCTGGACCTCGCCCGGGAGCGCGCCTCGGTCGCCACCGACGAGCGCCTGATGGCGATCGCGGTCGAGGAATTCGTCCAGGACGTGCTCTCGACCCTGCCGGCCCGCAACCCGCAGTCGAGCGCGCCGCGCTGAGGGTCGCGCCCGCCGGATGCCCGAGGGGCCGTCGCGCCGCGCGAGGCTTTCGCCGCGGCATCCGCAACGCTAGACTCTCCCCCCGTCGAGGCGGGCCCAGGCGGCCCGACTCCTCGGTGCCGTCTCCAGGGGCCCTCCGGGCGCCGACGGCGCACCCGGTCTCGGGGCTCCTTTCCCTTGGACCTGGGCAAGTCGAGACGATCGAACGGCCCCAAAGGGGATTGCCATGGCAATCGCAGCCGATCGCAAGGCGGAGATCATCAAGGAATTCGCGACCGAGGAGGGCGACAACGGGTCGCCCGAGGTCCAGGTCGCGCTCTTGACCGAGCACATCCGCAACCTCACCGAGCACCTCAAGGTGCACCGCAAGGACTTCACCTCGCGCCGCGGCCTCTTGATGATGGTCGGCACGCGCAGCAAGCTCCTGAAGTACCTGCGCAGCCGGACCCCCGAGCGCTACCAGGCGCTCGTGCAACGCCTGGGGCTGCGGCGCTAGATCCCGGCCGATGGGACCACGCTCGCGCGTCCGGCGATTTGCATTCCCGCGAGCGACGGCTCGCTCGCGGAAGGTCCGTGAAGACGAACGACGAAGGATTGACGAAGGACTGAAGAGGAAAGACGAAGAGGTAGATCCATGACGAGCAACTATGCGCGCGTCGAGCGCGAGATCGGGGGCCTGAAGCTGACCCTCGAGACGGGCCAGGTGGCCCGGCAAGCCCACGGAAGCGTGATCGCCACGCTCGGGGGAACCAAATGCTTCGCCGCCGTGGCCACCAGCGCGGCCCGGGAGGACCTCGATTTCTTCCCGCTGACGGTCGACTACCGCGAGAAGACCGAGGCCGCGGGCAAGATCCCGGGCGGGTTCTTCAAGCGCGAGGGGCGCCCGACGACCAAGGAGATCCTGACCATGCGGCTGACGGATCGCGCGATCCGCCCGCTGTTCTCCGAGGGCTTCCGACAGGAGGTCCAGGTGATGAGCCACGCGCTCGCCTACGACGGCGTCACCAACGCCGACGTGGTGGCGATGATCGCCTCCTTCGCCGCGCTCCACGTGAGCGGCATCCCCTTCCACGGGGCGATGGGCGCGGTGCGCATCGCTCACCTCGACGACCGGCTCACGGCTTGGCCCGCGGACCCGCGCCGGCGCAGCGAATCCAAGCTCGACCTGGTGGTGGCGGGCCACAAGGACGGGATCTGCATGGTCGAGGCCTCGGCCAGCGAGCTGCCCGAGGCGGCGATGATCGACGCGCTCGAGATGGCCCACGGCCTGATCCGCGAGATCGCCGAGCTGGCCGAGGAGCTGCGCGCGCAGGCCGGCAAGCCGCCGATCGCCTGGCAGGCGCCCCCGCGCGACAACGAGCTCGATTCCGCGGTCGAGCGCTACCGCGAGCCGTTGCGCCAGGCGCTCCTGACCGCGGGCAAGCACGCCCGCCAGGCCGAGGTCGATCGCATCGTCGAGGGCTGCCTGGTCGAGCTGACCCAGGGCGCCACCCCATCCACCCAGAGCGAGAAGGAAAAGGCCCTGCGCCTCAAGAAAGTCAAGGCCCGCATCCACGACCTGGTCTCCGCGGTCGAGCGCGAGGCGATCCTCGACGGGCGGCGCGCCGACGGGCGGCGCCACGACGAGATCCGCGAGATCACGATCGTGCCGAACTTCGTGCCGCGCCAGCACGGCTCGACGCTCTTCACGCGCGGCGAGACGCAGGCCCTGGTCAGCGTCACGCTCGGCACCTCGGACGACGAGCAGATCATCGACGGCATCGACGAGGAGTACAAGAAGTCGTTCTACCTGCACTACAACTTCCCGCCCTACTCGGTCGGCGAGACGCGCCGGATCATGGGCCCGGGCCGGCGCGAGATCGGCCACGGCATGCTCGCCGAGCGCGCGCTGCTCGCGGTGATGCCGCCCAAGGAGCGATTCCCCTACACGATCCGCATCGTCTCCGACATCATGGAGTCCAACGGCAGCTCGTCCATGGCGACGGTCTGCGGCGGCTGCCTCTCGATGATGCTCGCCGGCGTGCCGCTGCGCCAACCGGTCGCCGGCATCGCCATGGGGCTGGTGCAGGAGGGCGATCGCGTGGCGATCCTCTCGGACATCCTCGGCTCCGAGGACCACCACGGCGACATGGACTTCAAGGTCGCCGGTTCCGGGCTGGGCATCACCGCGCTCCAGATGGACATCAAGACCACCGGCGTCAGCCGCAGCCTGCTCGAGCGCGCGCTGGACCAGGCGCGCGTCGGGCGGGTCCACGTCCTGAAGAAGATGCTCGAGGCCGTTCCGCGGCCCTCGCCGCAGGTCTCCGAGTACGCCCCGCGCATGGAGACGATCCGCATCCCGGCCGAGAAGATCGGCTACCTGATCGGGCCCGGCGGGCGCAACATCAAGGCCATGCAGGACCAGTACAAGGTCCGGATCTCGATCCTCGACGAGCTGGGCACCGTGCAGGTGGCCGGGCTCGACCGCGCGAAGGTCGAGCAGTGCGTCGAGGCGATCCGCGGCATGACCGAGCTGCCCAAGATCGGCACGCGCTACATGGGCACCGTCAAGAGCATCAAGGAGTTCGGCGCCTTCATCGAGATCCTGCCCGGCGTCGAGGGCCTGTGCCACATCTCCGAGCTGGACGAGGGCTACGTCAACCGCGTCACCGACGTCGTCCAGGTGGGCGACCAGGTCGAGGTCGAGATCATCAACGTCGACGACCGCGGCAAGATCAAGCTCTCGCGCAAGGCGGTGCTCGAGCCCGCCGGCGAGCGCCGCGAGTAGGCCCGCGCCCCGCGCCGTCCGCGGCGCGGGGCGCGTCAGCGCTGGCGAAAGGGGTGAGCCATCGCGGAGAGGGTTCATCGGCTCGGCGCTGCGTGTCAGCGGCATGTATGCGAAAGTGATGAACCATCGCGGAGAGGGTTCATCCGATATCTGCATACTGGGCCGCCGTGCTCTCCTCACTCGTCGTCCTCCTCGCTTCGCTCGGGCCCCAGGACCGGCCCACGGCCCGCGCGGGCTGGGTCGACCCCCGGATCCTCGCCGTCGACGGCGATCCCTCGGAGTGGCGCGGCGAGCGGGCGCCGGCGGTGGTCATCGACCGGCTGGAGCAGTTCGTCCCCCTCGGCCGGGCCCCCGAGGACACCTGGTCGGGCCCGGCCGACGCGTCGCTGCGCATGTGGCTCGGCTGGAACACCGAGGACCTCGTCCTCGGCGGCGAGGTGCTCGACGAGCGCGCCGACTACGACCCCCTGCGCTGGTTCCAGGGCGACAGCCTGGAGCTCTTCCTCAACGTCCGCGACCGCGACGCCGCCTGGGGGGCCGACGACTTCCAGATGATGCTGGCGCCCGACTGGCCCGAGCGGCCTTGGGGCGTCTACCCGCGCGGCCCGTCGATCGCCGGGCTCCCGCGCGCCTCCGACGGCGGCTTCGGCGGCGTCGAGGTGGCCTCGCGGCCGTTCCCGGGCGGCTACCGCTTCGAGGCGCGCATCCCCTGGCGCAACTTCGCGGGGCACCGCCCGCGCGCCGGCCAGGTGCTGCCGTTCAACTTCGCCCTATGCGACCGCGACGGGCTGGGCTTCCAGGAGAGCTACGCTACCTGGACCGGCGAGAGCGACATCGCCGGCTACGCCGACCGGCGCGGCGACCTCGTGCTCGAGGGCGGGCCGGCGGAGCTCGCCGGCGCCGCGCCGGCCGAGGCCACCCGCGGGCTGGGGCTGCGCTCGCTCTTGCTCGTGCTGCTCGCCGCGACCTACGGCGTGGCGCTCGCCACGCGCCGCGTATGGCGCAGCCCGCGCATGCGCCGCGCGGGGTTGGCCGGCGCGGCGGCCGTGGTCTCCCTCGCGCTGGTCCTCGCCGCCGCGGCCCAGTGGTCGCGGCGCAGCGAGCGCGCGGAACGTACGGGGGACCTCGAGCGCTACTGGGGGAGCTTCGAGCGCCTGCTCCGCTCGGGCGCCCTGGGCCACCCGGAGCCGGACGAGCTGGCGCGCCGCGTGCAGGCCCTGCTCTCGGAGAAGGCGATCGCGCCGGTCCCCTCGGCGCGCTTGGAGAGCCTGGCGCCGGCGGGCGCCGTGCTGCTGGGCGAGCGGCGCACGGCGCGGCGCGGCCTGCCCTACGCGCCGTTCAGCGTCCAGGGCACGGCGAGCGGCCCGTCCGCGGCACCCGCGGGGGGCGGCGACGCACGCGCGGCGAAGCTCGGCGTCTCGATCGCCCCGGGCGAGGCGCTCGTGCTCGAGCTGCGCGCTCCGCAGACGATCGACGCGGTCCAGCTCGTGACGCTGGTCAGCGACCCACGCTACCTGCGCTCGGGCACGGCGCAGGTGCCGGTCCTGGCGGTCGAGGTGCTCGCGGAGGGCGCGCTCCTGCCGGCGACGCGCGAGGTGCGCCACCGCCAAGACCTGCACCACCAGGAGGACGAGCACGCCGACCACCCCGGCCTCGAGCCCGCGTTCTACGACCCGGGCGGCCGTGTCGGGCGCGTGCACGGCGACGGCCTCCTGCTCGAGCTGGACCAGGGCTTCGAGGTGGACCAAGTGCGCATCCGCCACGTCGGCGGCTCGGCCGGCTACCGAGTGGACGTCTTGGCCGTCTCCGTGCGCATCCCAGGGACGACGGGCGAGCCGCCGGCGGGCCTGCGTTCGACGCCGGCCGGCGAATGGGCTTGGGTCGCGTGCAGTCCCTCCATCGAGGCCGAGGTCGCGCCGCTCGGCCGCGCCGCGCGCTGGAGCGACCCCGACCTGCTCACGCGGCCCTTGCGCCTCAGCGACGAGACGCTCGCGCTGGTCCGCTTGCGCGATCGCCGTCCCGTGCAGGCGGCACGGCTGTGGGCCTTCCTGCCGGTCGCCGCGCTCACCTCGCTCGCCTGCCTCGCGCCGTTCCTGGTCGCGCTGCTCGCCGAGTGGCTGGCCACCCGCCGCAGGATCCGCGGCAAGCTCGGCGCGGGCTTCGCGATCAGCTCGGCGGTGCCTCTGCTCGCGCTGACCTTGATCCTCGACGCCTCGCTGCGCGAGGAGCACCGCCGCTACGAGGGCGAGCGCGCGCTCTCCGCCCTGGACCTCGCCCAGCAGGACCTCGAGGCGGAGCAGCGCGAGCTGGAACGCGAGGCCCGGCGCCTCTTGCGCATCGCGGAGCTCTCCAAGCGCGTGGAGGGTCGCTTCCCCGAGGTCCCGGAGGAGCTGAACGCCTGGTGGGGGGACGGCGAGGGTGCGCTGCGCACCCTCGAGCGCACCGCCCCCGACGGCCGTCGCGTGCGCGTCGGCTCGGGACCGGCGTGGCGGCAGCTCCCGCGCGGCGCGACGCTGCGCTCCGGCCTGGCCAGGCCGTGGGGTCA
>DATKBQ010000280.1:0-7307 GCA_035546375.1 Planctomycetota bacterium
CGCCGCCGGGCCGCGACCGGCCGGCGTGGGCGCGGGAAGTGCTCGAGCTGCCGGGGATGTGGGACGAGTACGGCCGGCTGCGGGGTGTCGGGGAGGATGGGCGGTTGAGCGAGGAAGGGAGGCGGAGGCTCGAGGAAGGTAGAGGGCCCGATCTCGCGATGCTCCCGGCACCAGCGCGAGCCGCTGTTGGAGATTCGAGCGCGAAGGGCGAGCCGCGGCCGGCAGCCGGCGCGGGGAGGGTGACGCTGCGTTGCTCGGGACACCTCGCGCAGATTCTCGGTGCGGAGTGCGAGCTCGAGGTGGAAGGGGCCGCGCGGCTCGAGGATCTGTTGCGTCGCGCGTGCGGATCGTCGGCGGAGATCGAGGACGTGCTCTTTCGCGACGGGCAGCCGCTGCCGTCGGCTTTTCGCGAGGGACGGAGGCTGGGTCCGAAGGCGTGGGTCTCGCCAGGGGAGACCGTCGATCTCGTGCTCGTGATCAGCGGGGGGTAGGGCGGCGGAGAGCGGCGCGATCCTGGCGTTGCCGAGAGCAGCGGCGCAAGGGTGCAGGGGCGCGCTTCGCGCGCTTTCGCAGCCGAGTACGGCTGCGAGATTCCGTGCGCTCAAGCGGCCGAAGACGGCCGCTTTCCGCGCCCGGAATTCAGGTAGGAAGAGCTTCGCGCCCGAAGACCTTCGCAGCACGTCGCGAACTCCGATGGATCGAGCGAACGCGGCGCGCATTCGCTCTGCAGCGAGGTACTACGGTCGATCTCGCCGCGTCTTGCGTCCGTGGACCTCGATCACGGCCTGCGTCACTCCACTGGGGCGCGAAGCTCTGCTTTTGAATTCCGCGTCCGGTTCGGCCGTCTGCGGCCGAACCGGACGCGGAATCCGGCGGCCGTACTCGGCCGCCGAAGCGCGCGAAGCGCGCCTCTGCACGGCTGGGGGGACGCTGTCGAATGTCCCCCGAATCAAACACTTGGTCGGGAACCGTCGCGTCCCCCGCGCTCCCGCCCTCCCCTCTCGCCCCTCCACATCACCCCGCCCCCCTGGCCCGCACCGCATCCTCTGCGATACTCTCCGCCCGCGCGAGACGCACCGCGCCCACCGCGCCCGCCGAGCCGTGACCGAGATCCTGATCCTCAAGACCGGAGCGCTGGGCGACGTCCTGCGCACGACCTCGATCCTCCCCGGCCTGCACGAGCGCTACCCCGACTGCCGCGTCACCTGGGTCACGGCCCCGGGCGCGCTCGACTTGATCCGCCTGCACCCGCTCGTTGCCGAGCTCATCCCCCTCGACCCCGGCTCCGCGAGCGAGCTCGAGCGCCTCACGGCCCGGCTCGCGCTTGTCACCTGGGACCGGCTGCTCTCGCTGGACGACGAGGAGCCCCTGTGCCGGCTCGCCTCGGCGCTGCAGGCCAAGCGCGTCTCGGGGGCGATCCTGCATTCCGACGGCGGCGGGCGCGGGTACACGCCGGACGTCGCTCCCTGGTTCGACATGGGGCTGCTCTCGGTCCACGGCAAGGAGCGCGCGGACCAGCTCAAGCTCGAGAACGGGAAGAGCCACCCACAGATCTTCGCGGAGATGCTCGGGATCCCGACCGGCCGGCCGCTCTTACCGCGAGAGCCGGCCTCGGAGCGTTTCGCGGAAGGCTTCGCGCGGCGCACGCACCTGCACGGGCACGGGGCGGTGGTCGGTCTCAACACCGGCGCCGGCGGGCGCTGGCACTCCAAGGCGCTGCCCGTCGAGCGCACGGTCGCACTGGCGGCGGAGCTGGACCGCGCGCTCGCGGGCC
Source organism: Planctomycetota bacterium (assembly GCA_035546375.1). Taxonomy (GTDB): domain Bacteria; phylum Planctomycetota; class UBA1135; order UBA1135; genus DATKBQ01. The sequence goes on from DATKBQ010000280.1 coordinate 1,775, forward strand.
GGGTCGCCTTCCTCCTCTTGGGCGGGCCCGATGAAGCGGAGCGCAACCGCGCGATCGCCGCGGGCCTCGACGGGCGCGTCCACCTGGTGGACGGGGGCACGCGCAACTCGCTGCTCGACTTCGCGGCGTTGGTCGGGCGCTGCGACTGCCTGGTGACCAGCGACAGCCTCGCGCTGCACGTCGCGGTCGCGCGCGGGGTTCGGCTGGTGACCTTCTTCGCTCCGACCTCGGCGGCGGAGATCGAGTTGTATGGATTGGGTGAAAAGGTGGTGAGCACGGCGCCGGATGCCGGCTCCTACCGGCCCGACGCCGACACCTCGAGCCTCACGGTCGAGCGCCTGGTAGGGAGCGTCCTGCGCCAGCTCGGTGCCGCACCGGGAGGGCGCTGAGCGTGTCGCGGCGCCAGCTCTGGTGGGTGGCCAAGGCCCTGGAGGGGATCGGCCTCCTCGTGGTCCTCGTCGGGGTCTTCTGGAGCATCAGCCTGGGCCTGGAGGACGAAGGGTTGGGCTCCATGCGCGCGGAGATGAACGGATTGTTGATCGGCGGCGGCCTGTTCCTTTCGGGCTGGCTGCTCGAGCGCCGGATCGCCCGCGGCTGATCGCGCACCTCCCAGCGTGGAGCGGACCGGCGCGGCCGTGGCGGCGCGAAGGGGTCCAGGTATACTTTTCCGACCTTCGCGGAAGACGAGGCCGGCGGCAGGGGACGAAACCCCGGCGGTCGAGCGTTCGTCCCGGCATCCGTTCCCCGCACGATCCCCAGGCCCCGACCCGGTTCCCCATGTTGCGCATCCTGAACCCGCTCCTCGCCGCGCTCGGTCTCGTCGCCCTCGCCGGCGCCGCCCGCGCCCAAAGCTTCCAGATCAACACCACGCAGGTGCCGCCGAGCAGCGGTTTCACCGAGAACGTGGACTTCGGGGACGTCGACCTCGACGGCGACTGGGATGCCGTCTTCGCCCAGGGCGGCGACTGCTGCAACCAGCAGAACACCATCTGGATCAACCAGGGCGGTGCCCAGGGCGGCACCGTCGGGTTCTTCCAGGACAAGACCTCGACGCAGTTCCCGGCCATCACCGACGACGGGCGCGACATCGAGTTCGCCGACATCGACGGCGACGGCGACCTCGATCTCTACCTCTCGGCCACCTCCGACAAGAGCAACCAGACGAACCGCTGGTGGATCAACATGGGCGGGATCCAGGGCGGGACCATCGGGTTCTACCAGGACCAGACGGCAGCGCGCTGGGTCGGCCTCGGCGGCCCCGGCTCGTCGATCGCCCCGAGCCAGGTGCTCGCCAGCGGCGGGTTCATCGACTTCTCCTGCGACTGCGACTTCGGCGACCTGGACAACGACGGCGACCTCGACCTGGTGCACTCGACCTACGGCGGGGCCTTCGGCGGCGAGGTCCCCACGCGGATCTTCCTGAACGACGGGAACGGGTTCTTCAGCGAATTCAACCCCTCGGGCTTCCAGCTCTCGGGGCAGCTCATCAACAACGGGAACCCCGGCATCTGGTGCGAGGGTGCCCAGTCGGCGAACACGAACGACAGCTCGGGTGCCTTCTGCGACATCGCCTCGAGCGCCCTCGACATCGACATCGGCGACATCGACGGCGACCTGGACCTCGACATCCTGCACGGGGCGCGCCAGGAACTGCCGCGCATGTTCGCGAACCGCCTCGAGGAGAACGGCGGCGTCCTGGGCTTCCGGGACGTGACCAGCGCGGTCTTCCCCGTCGGCTACTCGACCGGCAACGGTCACTACGAGCAGGAGATGGGGGACCTCGACAACGACGACGACCTCGACATCTACGGCCTGAACTGGCAAGTGGGCGGGTTCAGCTTCAACGACATCACGCTCGTCAACAACGGCGCGGGCGTCTTCTCCGGCACCACGGTGATCTCAGGCTCGGGCGCGGACGACAACGAGGCCGACTTCCTCGATTACGACCAGGACGGCGACCTGGACGTCTTCATCGCCAACTTCTCGGGCCAGGACCGCCTGTACCGGAACAACTACGCGGGAGCGGGCTTCAGCTACACCAACGTCACCAGCTCGCAGCTCCCGAACTACAACCGGACCGGGCTCGACGCGGATGCCTGCGACGTGGACGGCGACGGCGACACCGACGTCATCGTCGCCAACGACTCGAACCAGTCGCAGACCTTCCTCAAGAACATCACGCAGGTGGCGGACACCTTCGCGCCGCGGATCGTGAACCTGGAGCAAGCGCCCGACCGCCCGGCCTCGCCGGTCCCGACCGTGGTGCGCGTGCAGGTCTACGACAACGCGCCGTACTACATCACCTGGTACAACCCGACTTCCCTCGAGTACTCGGTCAACGGCGGAACCTTCGCCTCCGTGGCGATGATGAGCTCCCAGGGCCAGATCTTCCGCGGGGGGATCCCGGGGCAGCTCGTGGGCAACATCGCCTATCGAGTCCGCTCCGCCGACGAGTACGGCAACCAGGGGGTCTCGGTCACGAAGAGCTACAACGGGAGCTCGGGCTGCTCCGGCAGCATCTCGATCTACTGCACGGCCAAGGTGAACAGCCTGGGCTGCACGCCGGCGATCGGCTTCTCGGGCGTCCCGAGCGCGAGCGCCGGCAGCGGCTTCACGATCGGCGCGACGAACATCCTGACGGCGAAGTTCGGCCTGCTCTTCTACAGCAAGACCGGCGCGAACAACTCGCCCTTCCAAGGTGGCTTCCTGTGCGCCCTGTCGCCGCTCGTGCGAACCTCGGTCATGAACTCCGGCGGCAGCACGGGCTGCACGGGCATCTTCCAGATGGACTTCAACGCCTACATCGCCAGCGGCGCGGACCCGGCGCTGGTGTCCGGCCAGCAGTTCTGGGCGCAGTGGTGGTACCGCGATCCGGCGAGCCCGAGCACCACGGGCTTGACCGACGCGCTGACGGCCACCATCTGCCCCTGACCTGCGCTGAGCGTCACGCGCGCTGCCCCGCGCCGCCCATGCGGCGCGGGGCAGCGCCGTTTCGGGACACGTTGGTCGAGAGCGCCCGGCGTAGCCCGACGGGGCAGGCGCCGGCAGTTGCGCCGTTGAAGGCGTCGCCTGCGGGGAGAAGCAGGCTAGACTGGCAGGCGAGCCGGCGCGCCAGCAGCTCGCGGAGCGGCGGCGCCGGCCGCGCCCATCCGGACAGGGGGTGACGACGATGTCCAGGCTTGCTCTCCGCGCGTTTCTCTTCGCCGCGTGCTCGATCGCCTTCTCGGCTCCCGGCGCGCTGGCGCAGAGCTTCCAGATCAACACCACGCAGGTGCCGCCCAGCGGCGGCTACACCGAGAACGTCGACTTCGCCGACGTCGACCTGGACGGCGACTGGGACGCGGTGTTCGCCAACGGCGGCGACGTCGGCAACCAGCAGAACGTCATCTGGATCAACATGGGCGGGATCCAGGGAGGCACGGTCGGCTTCTTCCAGGACGAGACGGCGACGCGTCTGCCGGCCATCGCCGACGCCAGCCGCGACGTCGAGTTCGCCGACCTGGACGGCGACGGCGACTTCGACCTGCACGTCTCGAACCACGCCGACTTCACGAACCAGCCCAGCCGCTGGTGGATCAACATGGGCGGCGCCCAGGGCGGCACGCTCGGCTTCTACCAGGACCAGACCGCCGCGCGCTGGGTGGGCCTAGGCGGCCCCGGATCGTCGATCCCGCCGGCCCAGGTGCTGGGCGCCGGCGGGTTCGTCGACTTCTGCCCCGACTCCGACTTCGGCGACCTGGACGCCGACGGCGACCTGGACCTGGTGCACGCGAGCTACGGCGGCGCGTACTCCGGAAACGTGCCGACGCGGATCTTCCTCAACGACGGCAACGGGTTCTTCTCGGAGTTCAACCCTTCGCTCTTCCAGCCCACGACCTCGGCCTTCCAGAACGGCGACCCGGGGATCTGGTGCGAGGGATTCCAGCAGCACAACACCACGAACAGCACCGGGCAGTTCTGCGACGTCGCCTCGAGCGCAGTCGACATCGACGTGGGCGACATCGACGGCGACTTCGACCTCGACATCCTGCACGGCGCGCGCCAGGAGCTGCCGCGCATGTTCGCGAACCGGCGCGAGGAAAAGCTCGGGATCCTCGGCTTCCGCGACGTCACCGGCGCGGTCTTCCCGCCGAACTACGCGAACGGCTCGGGCCACTACGAGCAGGAGATGGGGGACTGCGACAACGACGGCGACCTCGACATCTACGGGGTCAACTGGCATGCGTCCGGCTTCAGCTTCACCGACGTCACGCTGCGCAACGACGGGGACGGGACCTTCTCGAACGTGACGAGCCTGCCCGGCTCGGGAGCGGACGAGGAGGAGGCGGATTTCCTCGACTACGACGGCGACGGGGACCTGGACGTGATCGCGGCCAACTTCTCGGGTGCGAACCAGCTCTACCGCAACGACTTCCCGGTTGCAGGCAACTTCAGCTTCACCAACGTCACCTCGTCGCAGATGCCGCCCGGGCCGAACAAGACCGCGCGCGACGCGGATTGCTGCGATCTCGACGGCGACGGGGACTACGACATCGTCGTGGCCAACAGCTCGAACCAGTCGCAGACGCTGTACACGAACGTCACCCAGGTGGCCGACGCGCACGCGCCGCGGATCCCGAACCTCGAGCAAGTCCCCGACCGCTCGACCTCGGCGGTGCCGACCATGGTGCGCGCGCAGGTCTACGACAACGCGCCGTACTACGTGGTCTGGTACCACCTTGCGGTGCTGCAATACTCGGTGAACGGCGGGCCGTTCGTCTCGGTGCCGATGGTTACCTCCCAGGGCCAGGTCTTCCGCGGCGAGATCCCCGGCCAGGTCGCCGGGACGATCGACTACCAGGTGCGCGTCCGGGACGAGCATGGAAACACTGGCATCTCGGCTACCCGGAGCTTCGTGTCGAGCTCGAGCTGCAATGGGAACGTGACCGTCTACTGCACGGCCAAGGTGAATAGCGCTGGTTGCACGCCGGCCATCGGCTGGTGGGGCACGCCCAGCGCGAGCGCCGGCAGCGGCTTCGCGATCACGGCCACGAACGTGCTCGCCATGAAGCTCGGCATCCTCGCCTACAGCAAGACCGGCCCCGCCGCGACGCCCTTCCAGGGCGGAATCTGGTGCTCGCAGAGTCCGTTCGTGCGCACCCCGGTGCGCCACTCCGGTGGCAGCGCGGGCTGCTCCGGCTCGTTCGGAATCGACTTCAACGCCTGGGTCCGCAGCGGCGTGGATCCTGCGCTGGTCGCCGGCACGCAGTTCTGGGCCCAGTGGTGGTACCGCGATCCGGCCAGCCCGAGCACGACGGGGCTGACGGACGCTTTGACCGCTACCTTGTGTCCGTGAGCGAAGCCGCTCGCGCGAGCTCGCGATCGCCTGCCGCTCCCGTGACGGCCGGCCAGGCCGATGCCGACCGTGCCGTCCTCGCGATCGCGCGGCCGCACCCCAACCTCCTGTGGCTCTACGGGCTGCAGTCGTTGCTCGGCCTCTTCGCGGCCCCGCTGATCTTCGTGCCCTTCTACTTCAAGTACCACACGCTGCGCT
>DATKBQ010000281.1:0-3155 GCA_035546375.1 Planctomycetota bacterium
GGAACACCGCCGTGGGGATCCGTACGGTTCAAGTCCATCCGCTCCAATGGATTGTAGAGCGCGTCCGGCGCGCGGCCTGCCCAGGGTATCCTCGCGGCCCGCACCCGCCATGGACCACGACCGCCCGCTGATCGTGCAGGCCGACTCCAGCCTGCTGCTCGAGACCGCTTCGAGCGCCTTCCGCGAGGCGCGCGAGGCGCTGTTGGGGTTCGCCGAGCTGGTCAAGTCGCCCGAGCACGTGCACACCTACCGCATCACGCCGCTGTCGATCTGGAACGCGCGCGCGGCGGGTTGGGAGGGCGAGCGCATCGTGGAGACGCTGCAGCGCTTCTCGCGCTATCCGTTGCCCGGCAACGTGGTCGCCACGATCCGCGAGCAGGCGCGGCGCTTCGGCCGGCTGGAACTGCGCCGGTTGGGCGAGGGTCTGGTGTTGACGGCCGACGACGCAGCGCTGGCCGAGGAGCTGGCGCGCACCAAGGGCCTCGCGCTGGTGTTGGGAACGCGCCTTCCGCCGCGCTCGTTCCGCGTCGATCCCGGCCAGCGCGGACGCCTCAAGCAGCTCCTGATCCGCCTGGGCTGGCCGGTGCGCGACCTGGCGGGCTACGTCGACGGCGAGCGGCTCGCGCTGGAGCTGCGCGAGACGACGCGCGGCGGCGAGGCGCTCGCGCTGCGCGACTACCAGTCCGAGGCCGCCGCGGCCTTCCACGCGGCCGGCAGCGAGGCCGGCGGCAACGGCGTGGTCGTCCTGCCCTGCGGCGCGGGCAAGACGATGGTCGCGATGGCCGCCATGGCCGAGCTGTCGTGCTCGACGCTCGTCTTGACCAGCAGCGTGACGGCGGCGAGGCAGTGGATCGCCGAGCTGCTCGACAAGACCAGCCTCGCGCCCGAAGACGTCGGCGAGTACTCCGGCGAGCGCAAGGAGATCCGCCCGATCACCGTCACCACCTACCAGATCCTGGTCTGGCGACCGCGCGGCGAGGCGCGCCACCCGCACCTGGAGCTGTTCGACGCGCGCGCGTGGGGCCTGATCGTGTACGACGAGGTGCACCTGCTTCCGGCCGAGGTGTTCCAGATCACGGCCGACCTGCAGGCACGCCGACGACTGGGACTGACGGCCACGCTGGTGCGCGAGGACGGGCGCGAGGAGGACGTCTTCGCGCTGATCGGGCCCAAATGCGCCGACGTGCCCTGGAAGGAGCTCGAGCGCGTGGGCTGGATCGCGCGCGCGCACTGCGTCGAGGTGCGCGTGCCGCTGCAGCCCGACGAGCGCATGCGCTACGCGACCGCCGAGGAACGCGCCAAGCACCGCATCGCCGCCGAGAACCCCGCCAAGATCGAAGTCGTCGAACACATCCTGGCGCTGCACGCGGGCGAGCCCGCGCTCTTGATCGGCACCTACGTCGAACAGGTGCGCGAGCTGGCCGAGCGCCTGGACGTGCCCATGCTGAGCGGCACCAGCCCGCAGAAGCGCCGCGACGAGCTCTTCGCGGCCTTCCGTTCGGGCGAGCTGCGCGCGCTGGCGGTGACCAAGATCGCCAACTTCGCCGTCGACCTGCCCGACGCGGCGCTCGCTATCCAGATCTCGGGCAGCTTCGGCTCGCGCCAGGAGGAGGCGCAGCGCCTGGGACGACTGCTGCGGCCCAAGCCCGGCGCCAACCAGGCGCACTTCTACTCGCTGGTCACCGGCGACACGAAGGAGGCCGAGTTCGCCATGCGGCGCCAGCTCTTCCTGTGCGAGCAGGGCTACGCCTACGACATCGTCGAGGCCGCGGAACTGCTCGATCCGCTCGCGGCGCGCGAGGTGCGGCCGTGACGGCGCTCGACCTGGACTGGGGCCAGGCCCTGGAGTGGGGCGTGCGCTGGGAGCGACTCGAGGCACCCGAGCGCGCGCGCGTGATCGAGGCCAAGCCGCGCCAGGCGCTGCGCGACGTGCCGCGCGCCGAGGCCGAGCGGCTCTTGGCCGCGGGCATCGCGCGTCCGGGAGGCACGGCGAACACGCTGGAGTTGGCGCCGGACTTCCACGAGTTGCACAAGCTCCTGCGCGCGCTTTCTCGCACGCTGATCGATGGTCCGGGCAGTGCGATGTCGCTGGCGACCTACCTGCGCGAGGCCCTCTCGGCGGAACGCCGCTCGGTGCTGCTGGCCACGCGCCGTCCGTCCTACGGAGGGGACCTCGTCGGGATGCTGGCCGAGCGCGTCGGCTCGGCCGCGCACGTGCGCGGCTTCCTGAGCGCTCCCGACCGCCTGGCCTGGATGCGCCAGCGCGATGCGCCGCCCCCGCTGCAGAGCTGGTCGCACGTGCGCATGCCCGGGAACGAGCCGAGCGTGCGCGACGAAGAGGACGTACACGACCTGTCGCGCTTGGTCGAGATCCTGATCGAGGTCGGCGGCATGACGCCCGGGGCGCTCGCGCAGCGCCTGCCGGACCTGCAGCCGGACCGTCTGGGGCGAGCCGTGCGCGCGGCCCTGCGCTGCGTGCTCGCCGTCGCGGGGCTCGACCGCGAGCTCCGGCTGGCGATCGCAGTCTGGCCCAGCGTGCGCGAGCGACTGTTGCGCGCGCCGGCGGGTCCGCCCGCCGAGGCGCAGCCCGCGGAGGACTTCTGCCTGGCGTGGCGCCTCGAGGACCTGACGCAACTGGTCGTGCGCGCCGCCGAGCCGCTGCGCGTCAAGGCCGACGGGAGGGCGCTGTTCGCAGCGGCCGAGAAGTCACTCGAGTCCGAACTCGCGCCGCTGCCGGAGTGGCTCGCCGAGGACCGGAGTCTGCGCGCGGGACGGGGACCCCGGCTCGCCGTGGCGCTCGCCCGCGCCCAGGATCTGCATCTGATCGAGCGCCGCGGGCGCTCGGGCAGGGACCTGGGCCTGGTCACGTCGCGCGCGGGCTGGAGCTGGCTCGAGCAGGCGCCCGACGATCGGTTGCGCGGCCTCCTGGACCTGCAACGCGCCGCGCCCGCCGGCGAGGACGACCTCGACCTGCCGGACCTGGAGGACCTGCTGGACCTCGAGCTCGACGGGGACGAGCTCGACCCGTACTCCGGGCGCCGCCTCGCGGCCTGGAAGCTGGCGAGCGCCTCGCCCTTCTCGCCCTACGGCGATCCCCAGGTCGTGCGCGCCGCGGTCGCCGCCGGGTCGTCGCTCGAGCTCGGGCGCGCCGTGCG
>DATKBQ010000282.1:0-17057 GCA_035546375.1 Planctomycetota bacterium
ACCCGACGAGATGCAAGACTCGCTTCCGGCTGGGGGCCAGCCTTGGCCGGGCGGGCTTGGTTACCCGCAGGACTCCGCTGAAGGTTTCCGGTCAGGTCATCTCCGTTCCTCCTTCCCAGGCTTGCCTGGCGCACCCGAATCCAGCTCAGCGATTGCTGGTCGGTGGGGGGAAAAGGACGCGACGGGCAGCTCGGGGGGTGCGATGGTAAACCTGGAGGAGCCGGAGTGGATGGCTTCGCGACCGTCGTCCACGTGTATCGCTCATGGATCCAAGGTGGAAACGGAGGCAGCGAGTATCCGGCCTACTGCAGCGGCTTCGGAGGAGCCGGGGGAGACGCCGTGCGGGGATCGAGCGTGCTCGCTGCGGGGCAGTCACCCCCGGCGCCCCATTCCCTGCTTGGGGGCATGGGCGGTTACGGAACCAAGGGTGGGCACCACTACGGCGCGTCTGGCAAGGCGATCGTCACCGGATCTGCTCGTTACTCCGGAGTGTCCCTGGGGGGAGCGGTCGCAGCCGCCAGCGTGACGATCCCCGTTCCGCCGGATCCCACGCTGAGCTTCAAGACCCCGCAGCCGGTCGCCGGAGAGCCGCTGCGGTTCATGGTCCACGGGCCGCAGGACGCCATCGTCACGCTGCTCGTGGGCCGCGAGCCCGTGCTGGTCGCGCCGACCGCCTTGAAGGAGCGCCGCCTCGTGAGCCTGGACCAGGACCGCTCGCCGGTCGGCGTGATCGACGGCAGCGGCGTTTTGATCGTCAAGATCCACCTGCCCTCGACCGCTCCCCACGGCTTCACGTTCCTTGCGCAGGCTGAGCTCGTGTACCCGGACGGCGAGACGCGCTACACGAACTCGCTGACCGTGGTCCTGCCCTGACGCGCACATCGACCCGCCCGCGGTAAACTCCGAATGCCGCGTTCACCCCAGGAGGATCCCATGCCCGCGAGGACCACGAGCAAGCCCAAGGCGACGCATCCTCAGGCCGAGAAGGTCGGCGACGAGGCGGTGAAGAAGCGCACCGGCAGGGACTGGGCGCAGTGGTTCGCCGTGCTCGACAAGGCCGGCGCCAAGCGCATGACGCACAAGCAGATCGTCGCCTGGCTCGGCGAACACTCCGACATCGGCGGCTGGTGGCAGCAGATGGTCGCCGTCGGCTACGAGCAGGCCCGCGGCCTGCGGCAGAAGCACGAGAAGCCGGGCGGGTTCGACATCAGCAAGAGCAGGACCCTCGACGTACCGGTCAGGCGGGCCTTCGATTCGTTCGCCCAGGAACGCATGCGCTCGCGCTGGCTGCGGGAGAAGGTCGGCGTGCGCACCTCGAACCGCGACAAGTCGATCCGCTTCACCTGGTCGGACGGCACGCTCGTCGAAGCGCGCTTCTATCCCAAGGGCGCTGACCGCACGCAGGTCACCGTGCAGCACATGAAGCTCGCCGACGCGAAAGCAGCCGAGCGGATGAAGGGCTGGTGGGGCGAATCGCTCGGCGCGCTGGCGTCGACGCTTCTCTAGGAGAGGTTCGAGCCCAGGTCGACGTTCCACTCTCTCGGTCCGGCGCCGGCCGGCGAGAAAGTAGAACTTTGACTACGACTCAGAAGTTGCCCACTTACCCCTGGGAGGCGCGCGCGAGGGCGCGGGCGGCGGCGGGCTCGCCGGCGCTGGGGTGGCACTCGACGCCGGCGTAGCCGCGGTAGCCGAGGTCGTAGAGCTCCTTCAGGACGCGCGGGTAGTGGATCTCGCCGGTGCCCGGCTCGTTGCGGCCGGGGTGGTCGGCGAGCTGGACGTAGCCGAGCTGGTCGAATCCCTCGCGCAGGCGGCCGCACAGGTCGCCCTCGTCGATCTGCGCGTGGTAGATGTCCCACAGGACCTTGACGTGGCTGGAGCCGACGGCGCGGCAGATCGCCACGGCGGGGGCGGTGCCGAAGAGGCAGTGGCCCTTGTGGTCGACGCGGATGTTCAACGGCTCGATGGCGAGCATGACGTCGTGGTCTTCCGCGATCGGCGCCACGCGTTTGAGGGCGGTGACGATGTTCGCGTGCATCTGCTCGCGGGTCATCCCGGGCTGGTCGTTGCCGCCGATGATGCACATCTTCTTCACGCCATGCTTCTTCGCGACCTCGCACGAGGCCCGGATCTCCGCCTCGACGCGGTCGTGGTTGGCCGGATCGTTCATCCCCGGCTCGAAGCCCCAGGCCAGGAACTGCGCAATCTCGACGCCGACCTCGCGGCAGGTGCGCGTGATGCCGTCGAGGTCCTTGCCGCGCCAGGGCCAGAACTCGACGGCGGGGAAACCGAGCTCGGCGGCGCGCCGGATCCGGTCGAGGAACGGCAGCTTCCCCCACCACAGCTCGAGGTTCGCGGCGAAGCGCGTGCGCGCGCCGGCCAGCGGCGGCGCCGCTCCGGCGGCGTCCTGCGCGAAGACACGCGGCGCGGCGGCGAGGGCCAGGCCGGTGCCGAGCAAAGTCCTACGATCGAGCGGTTGCATGGCGTGCTCCTTCCTAGAGTTGACTCAGGTACTCGATCAGATCGCGCATCTCCTGGCGCGTCAGGTGCTCCGCGATTCCGTCCGGCATCGCCGAGAGGCCCTCGCGCACGAGCTCGATCTCGCTCTTCTCGATCGCAACGATGGCGCCGTCGGCCTTGCACACGCGCACCTCGCGCTCGTCCTCGCCGACCACCCGGCCTTCCACGGGGGAGCCGGCGGTCAGGAAGAAGACCGTGCCCGGGTAGCCGTCGGCAATCCTCCGATTGGGCGCGACGATCGACTCGACGAGCTCGAGCCGGGTCAGCCTCCCTCCGACTCCGGCGAGGTCCGGACCCACCGTCGCCCCGCGGTCGCCGTTCGTGCCCACGGTCTCGGCGGCGGGATGGCAGCGCAGGCAGGCCAGCTCGGACTTCGAGGTGTAGAGCGACCGCCCGCGCTCCGCGTCGCCGCCCGACAGCGAGTCGAGCCAGGGCGCGAGCACGGGATCGGCCGCGCGCGGCGCGTGCAAGATCTCGAGGCGGGCCGAGAGCGCGTCCGAGCGCCGCGCCTCGATCGCCTCGACCAGGTCGAGCGCCAGCTCCGCGGGCACGAGCTGGGCCGCGAGGCGCTCCAGCTCCAGCGCGAGCAGGTCTTCCGCGCGGGGCTCGTCGAGCTTGGCGAGACCGGCGTAGGCCGCGCGGCGCTCCTCCTTGCTTCCCAGGAGGAGCGCGGCCTCGTAGAGCGGCAGCACCTCGGCCGGCGCGACCTCTTGCAGGAGCGAGAGCGCCTGCGCCCGCACCTTGCGCTGCGGATCGAGCGCCACGCCGCGCAGGGTCTCCACGAGGCCCTCCGTCCGCAGCTCTCCGAGCGCGCGCAAGGCCGCCGTCCGGACCGCGGTGGGCCGCGCGCGATCCAGCGCGCACTCGCGCAGCGCCGGCGCCTGCTCGCGGGCCCCGCAGCTCGCCGCGAGCTCGATCCAGGCCACCGCAACGGCGGGCGGAGCGCTCGCCGCGCCCCTCTCCGACACGTTGGCGGCCAGCTCGGCGCTCAGCGCGGGCAGGAACGACGCGTCGCGAGGCTCGATCGGCCTCCAGTCGCCCAGCAACGGATCGCGTCCGGGCGGCGCGGCCCACTGCGCCAAGAGCCGCAGCGCCTCGACGCGCAGGCTCTCGGGCGCTTCGCCGTCCGCCGCGAGCCGCGCGAGCGAGCGAGCGCGCTCCTCGCCGCCCAGCCGATACGCCGCCGCGAGCGCGCGCCGCGCCCAGGCCTTCCTGTGCGCACGCAAGGGCTCGAGCTGGTCCGCCAGCGCGGCCAGCGCGCCGGGCACGGGCACGTCGTAGATCGCCCGCGCCGCCTCGACGGCCACGCGCGGCTCCGCGTCGCCGAGGAAGCGCTCCAGCGCCGGATCCGCTCGGCGGCGCAAGGCGACCACCGCTGCGACGCGCACGTCGATCGCCGGATCCGCGGCGAGCGCGGCCAGCGCCTCGGCGCTCGCGCAGGTCGAGAGCGCGAGCGCGGCGGCGTGGCGTAGCGTCGGATCGTCCTCGCCGATCTCGCGCGCCAAGGTGATCAAGGGACCGGCGGCATCCGGTAACTCGAGCTTCCACAGGCCGAGCGCCGCGTGGAGCCGGACCCGCGCGCTCTCGTCGGCGAGCCTCGCCACGAAGCGCGCGCCGGCGCCGGGCTCGCGCAGGTCTCCGAGCGCGCGCGCGGCCTGGGCGCGCATCTCCGCGTCGGCGTCGCCGAGCAGCGCCAAGAGCTCCGAGCGGGATCCGCCCACCCTGGCGCGCGCCCACAGGCCCCAGACCCCGTGCAGCCGCGCCAGCCCCGAGCCGGAGGACGCGAGCCCCGAGAGCGCCGCGTGGCCCTCCTCGCCGCGCTCCGCGAGCTCGAGGTGCGCGTCTTGGCGCACGCGGCGGTCGGCGTGGCCGCAGAGCGCCGCTAGCTCGGCCGGCGAGCGCTCCGCCATTCCCTCCGCCAGCAGCCGCCGCGTCTCGAGCACGGATTCGCTCGCCCGCTGCTCGGGATCGAACACGCGGTAGAGCCGCCCCTTGCCGGTCTTGTTCCAGCCCTGCACCCAGTCCGAGACGTAGAGCGCGCCGTCGGGGCCGAAGTCGCAGTCGGTCGCGAGCACGCCCCACACGAACGGCTTCACCTCGCCGAGCGTGAACGAGGCCCCGCGCGGCTCGACGGCGAAGGTGTGCACCCCGCTGCGGCGCGCGTCGCCGCGGAAGTCGCACAGGAAGAAATGCCCGTCGTACTCGGGCCCGAGGCCGGTGCCGGGGTAGTGGACGAGGCCCGACGGTCCGTCGGCGAGGTTCGCGATCGGCGGCACGATGTACGCCGCCTGGCCGGGGAAGTGGGGCTTCCACAGCCCCTCGTCGTTCCAGGGCCCGCGCAGCTCGGGCTCCTCGAGGTACTGGTAGGCGTATCGCCAACCGGCGTCGGAGCCCTCGACGACGTGCACCCAGCGCGCGCGGTCGCCGCCGTCGGAGTTGTTGTCGCCGGTGAAGAGGTCGCCGCGCACGTCGAACGCCAATTCTTGGGGGTTGCGCAGCCCGCTGGCGAAGATCTCGAGGCCGGTGCCGTCCAGCTCGCAGCGCAGCACCGCGCCGGAGTGGGTGTTGCGGATCGTGCCCTGCGGCGTTTCGATGCTCAGCCCGCGGTCGCCGCAGGAGAAATAGAGCCGTCCCTCGGGACCGATCGCGAGCCCGTGCAGGTCGTGGCCGAGCAGCGCGACGTGCACGCCGTAGCCGCTCTGCAGCGCGACGCGCTCGTCGGCGCGCAGGTTCCCGTCGCGGTCGCGCAGCCGCCACAGGTGCGGGATGCAGGTGTAGTAGAGGCTCCCCTTCCAGGCGAGCAGCCCCGCGCCGATCCCGGCGCCGGGCTCGTCGAAGCCGCCGGCGAAGACTATGTCCAGGTCGGCGACGCCGTCGCCGTCCGAGTCGCGGATCAGCCGGATGCGCTCCTCCGCGCGCGAGTAGTCGGCGAAGCGCTCGCCCTCGTGACGCCGGAACATTGCGACCCGATCGGCGACGGTGCGCGCGGACACGTCGTCGTCGAGCCACGCCATGTGGTCGCGCATGTCGGTGACGCCCGCGTGGTGGCGAAAGGTCTCGGCCACGTAGACGTCGCCCCGGCGGTCGAAGCAGAACGAGACCGGGTTCGCGAGCCTGGGCTCGGCGGCGAAGAGCTCGACCTGCATGGCCGGAGCCAGCTCGAAGAGCTGCATCGCCTGCGCCGCCTCCTCCGAGGCGGGCTCGACGTGCGACGCGAAGCGCCGATCGGCCTCCTGGGCGCCGAGCGCCGGCAGGCCGGCGAGAAGGACGATGAACCATCTCCGCGACAGTTCGACACTTTGCGTGACGAGAACCTTACGCAAGGCACTTCGTAAGGCGCGCGTCACGCAAAGTGGTGAACTGTCGCGGAGATGAATCATCGTCCGCGTAGGCGCTCGAGCAGCGCCTTCGTGCGGCGGATGCCGTCGGGCTCGCTCAGGCGCTTGCCCTCGTACTCGATGCCGATCCAGGAGCGGTAGCCGGCGCCGAGGACGATCGCGAGCATGCGCTCGAAGTCGATCGTGGTCTCGTTGCCCTCCTCGTCGAAGTCGTAGGACTTCGCGCTGAGCGCCTTGGCGAAGGGCATCATCTCTTCGACGCCCTTGTAGCGGTCGTACTTCGGCCCCTCGCCGAGGTTGAAGTTGCCGAAGTCGGGCAGCGTGCCGACGCGCGGGTGGCCGGCCTCGCGCATGAGCGCGCTCATCCAGCCCCCGTCGGAGGAGAGGCCGCCGTGGTTCTCGACGATCACGTTCAGGGCCGGCGCCAGCTCGGCGAGCTTGACGAGCGAATCCGCCGCCTGCGAGCGCATCGCCTCCGGCGATCCGGAGCCGTACGCGTTGACGCGCACCGAGTGGCAGCCGAGGAAGGTCGCGGCCTCCAGCCACTTCCTGTGGTTCTCGATCGCGCGGGCGCGCTCCACCCCGTCGGCCGAGGCGAGCGGCCCCTCGCCATCGACCATGATCAGGAGGCACGCGACGCCGGCGTCGTCCGCGCGGCGCTTCATCTCCTTCAAGTAGGCCTCGGCCTTCGCCTTGCCTTCGAAGAAGCGGTTCACGAACTCCGCGCCCTCGATCCCGTAGCTAGAGCGGGCGAGCGGGGCGAAGTCGAGGTGCTCCAGCTCGCCGGCCTGGAGCGCGCGGTGGAGCGACCACTCGGCCAGCGAGATCCGGAACGGCGGCGGCTTCACGGGCGGGGTCGGCTCCTGGGTCGTGGGGCTCGTCCAGGGGAGGGCCAGGGCGGCCGCGGACGAGGCCAGGAACTCGCGCCGGGAGGCCGCCATCGGCGCCCAGGTTAGCTCCCGGGCCTGGGAACCGCCGCGCCAGGGGCCTCACCGGCCCGGATTCCCCTCCAGCCGCTTGCCGGGTGCGACCGATCAACTAATCTTGATTGCATGATCGGTCTCACCGGCACCTCGCGGCTCCTCAAGGCCCTGGCGGATGACACCCGCCTGCGGATCCTGAACCTGTTGGCCCAGGAGGAGCTGGCGGGCTCCGACCTGATGGAGATCCTCAACATGGGCCAGAGCCGGGTCTCAACGCACTTGGCGCTGCTCAAGGAGGTCGGGCTCGTAAACGACCGCCGCGAGGGCCGCCGGTCGCTGTACTCGATCGCGCCGGGGCCCGCGGCGGGTCTCTGGGGCGAGGTCCTCGCCGAGAACGTGGGCTCGCCCGAGTTCGACGCCGACCTCGCCGGCCTCGAGGTCCTGCGCCAGAACCGCCGGGCCGCCAAGCGCGCCTACTTCGACCGGGTCGCGGCCAGCTTCGGCGAGCAGCTCCTGCCGGGCCGCACCTGGGAGGGGCTCGCCCGCGCGATCCTTCAGCTCGCACCGCGCGGCCGCTACGCCGACCTCGGCGTCGGCGACGGGCTGCTCACGTTGATGCTCGCCGAGGTGGCCGAGGTCGTCACCGCGGTCGACATCTCGCCCGAGATGCTCGGCCAGCTCGCCACGCGCGCCCGCTCGCGCGGCATCGCCAACATCGAGACCGTCGAGGGCGAGATCGAGGACCTGCCGCTGCCCGAGCGCTCCCACGACGTGGTCGTCATGAGCCAGGCCCTGCACCACGCGCGGGACCCGCTGCGCGCCCTGGAGGAGGCCCATCGCGTGCTCGCGCCCGGTGGGCGCCTGCTCCTGATCGACCTGCTCGCGCACTCCGAGGAGTGGGTGCGCGAGAAGCTCGAGCACGTCCACCTCGGCTTCACCGAGGCCTGGCTCGCCGACGCGCTCGCGAGGGCCGGCTTCGCGGGCGCAAACGTGCAGCGCGCGGCGCGCGACCCGCAGCCGCCGCACTTCATGACCTTGGTCGCGAGCGCGCGACGTCCCGCCTGATCCGCCGCACCTCGCCATGTCTTCCCCCTTCCGCGAGGCCCTGCGACGGCGCGTGCTGGTGCTCGACGGCGCCATGGGCACCTCGATCCACGCCGCCGAGCTGGACCTCGAGGCCGACTTCCTCGGGCTCGAGAACTGCATGGAGATCGTGTGCAGCACGCGGCCCGACGTGATCGAGGGGATCCACGACTCGTTCCTGGAGGTCGGCTGCGACGTCGTCGAGACCAACACCTTCGGCGCGAACCCGCTCGTGCTCGCCGAGTTCGGGATTGCGCACCGCGCGCGCGAGCTGAACGTGCTCGCGGCGGGGATCGCGCGCCGCGCCGCCGAGCGCCGCTCGACGCCGGCCAAGCCGCGCTTCGTGCTCGGCTCGATGGGCCCGGGCACCAAGCTGGCGACGCTCGGCCACGCGAGCTACGCCACGCTCGAGGCCTCGTACCTGGAGCAGGCGCGCGGCCTCGTCGAGGGCGGCGTCGACGGCTTCCTGATCGAGACCTGCCAGGACCCGCTACAGATCAAGGCCGCGCTCTCGGCGGTCTTCGAGGCGCGCGGGGAGCGCGGCCTGGACCTCCCGGTGATCGTCAGCGTGACCATGGAGGTCACCGGCACCATGCTCGTCGGCACGGAGATGGCCGCGGCGATCGCGCTGCTCGATCCCTACCCGATCGACATGCTCGGCATCAACTGCGCGACCGGCCCGCGCGAGATGGGCGAGCACGTGCGGCTCCTGGGGCAGACCTCGCGCCGGCCGGTGTGCGTCTACCCCAACGCCGGGCTGCCGCAGCTCGTCGAGGGCAAGCCCTACTACCCGCTGACGCCCGAGGAGCTCGCCGACTGGCTCGCGCGCTTCGTCGAGGAGGACGGCGTAGGCATGGTCGGCGGCTGCTGCGGCACGACGCCGGCGCACCTGGCGGCGGTGGTGCGCCGGATCGGCGAGCGGGCGCCGAAGGAGCGCTCCCCCGCGATCGTTCCCCAGGTCACGAGCCTCTACTCCGCCGTGCCGCTCTTCCAGGACAACTCGGTCTTGCTCGTCGGCGAGCGCTCGAACGCGAACGGCAGCAAGGCCTTCAAGGCGCACTTGCTCGAGGGGAACGTCGACGGCATGGTCGAGATGGGCCGTGAGCAGGTCCGCGACGGCAGCCACGTGATCGACGTCTGCACGGCCTACGTCGGCCGCGACGAGGTGGCCGACATGCAGGGCCTGGTCCAGCGCTACCGCGCCGAGGTGCCGGCGCCCTTGATGATCGACTCGACCGAGACGCCGGTCCTGCGCGCGGCGCTCGAGCTGTGCGGCGGGCGCTGCATCATCAACTCGATCAACCTCGAGGACGGGCTCGAGCGCTGCCGCAAGGTCCTGCCGCTGGCGAAGGAGTTCGGCGCGGCGGTGATCTGCCTGACGATCGACGAGCAGGGCATGGCCAAGACCGCGGACGACAAGCTGCGGATCGCCAAGCGCATCCTCGAGATCTGCACCCGGGACTACGGCCTGCGGCCGGAGGACCTGCTCTTCGACGTCCTGACCTTTACGATCGCGACCGGCAACGAGGACGACCGGCGCCTGGGCCTCGAGACGCTCGAAGGCATCCGCCGCGTGCGCGCCGAGCTGCCCGGCGTCGGCACCCTGCTCGGCGTCTCCAACATCTCGTTCGGCCTCTCGCCCGCCGCGCGGCACGTGCTCAACTCCGTGTTCCTGCACCACGCGCAGGAGGCGGGGCTCACCGCGGCGATCCTGCACTCGGCGCGCATCGAGCCCTTGCACCGGATCGACGCCGAGGCGCGGCGCGTGGCCGAGGACCTGATCTTCGACCGCCGCCGCGAGGGCTACGACCCGCTGCAGGCCTTCATGGCGCTGTTCGAGGGCGTCGGGGTCAGCGCCAAGAAGGCGCGCGAGGTGCCTGCGGACCTCTGGCAGCGCCTGCGCTGGCGCATCGTCGAGGGCGAGCGCAAGGGGCTCGATGACGACCTCGCCCTCGCGCTGGCCTCGAAGAAGGCGCTCGAGGTGATCAACGTCGACCTGCTGGCCGGGATGGCGACGGTGGGCGAGCTGTTCGGCCGCGGCGAGATGCAGCTCCCGTTCGTGCTGCAGTCCGCGGAGACCATGAAGGCCGCGGTGCGCTACCTCGAGCCGCACATGGAGCGCGTCGAGGGCCAGACGCGCGGCAAGCTGGTCCTGGCCACCGTGCGCGGCGACGTGCACGACATCGGCAAGAACCTGGTCGACATCATCCTGACGAACAACGGGTACACGGTCTTCAACCTGGGGATCAAGCAGCCGATCCAGCACATCCTCGACGTCGCGCACACCCACGCGCCCGACGCGATCGGCATGAGCGGATTGCTCGTCAAGAGCACCGTGATCATGCGCGAGAACCTCGAGGAGATGAACCGCCGCCACGTCGCGATCCCGGTGGTGCTCGGCGGAGCGGCGCTGACCCGCCGCTACGTCGAGGACGACCTGCGGCGCATTTACAAAGGGCCGCTGTACTACGCCAAGGACGCGTTCGAAGGGCTCGAGGTGATGGAAAAGGTCGTCAGCGGCGCTCCGGCACCCGCGCCGCGCGACTACGCCCGCAGGGAGGAGCCCGCGCGCACCGTGACCGCCCCGGTGCGCGAGCCGGCGGTCGTCGGCGCTGCCGCGGGAGCCGCGCGTTCGCTGGGCAACGCGGTTCCCGCGGTCTTCGACGGACGGCCGGCGCCTCCCGTCGACGAGCCCGATCTCGGGGCCGACCGTTTGCCGCGCGAAATCAGCTACCCCACGCCGCCCTTCCTCGGCCCGCGCGTGATCGACGAGATCCCGCTGCAGAGCGTCATCCCCTACGTGAACGAGATCACGCTCTACCAGTTCCAGTGGGGCTACCGCCGCAAGAGCAAGAGCCAGGCCGACTACCGCCGCTTCGTCGACGAGCACGTGCGCCCGATCTTCCACCGCTTGGCCAAGCAGTGCGCGAAGGAACGCATCCTCGAGCCCAAGGCCGCCTACGGCTACTGGCGCTGCGTCTCCGAGGGGGACACGCTCGTGCTCCTGCACCCCGAGGACGCCGGCCGCGAGGTGGCGCGGCTCTCGTTCCCGCGCCAGAAGGCGAAGAAGCGGCTGTGCATCACCGACTTCTTCCGCCGCGACGGCGAGCCCGACGTGGTCGCGCTGCAAGTCGTCACCGTCGGCCAGCACGCCTCGGACGTCGCGCGCGAGTGGTTCGCCGCCGACCACTACCAGGACTACCTGCACCTGCACGGCCTGTCGGTGGAGACCGCCGAGGGCCTCTCCGAGTACGTCCACCGCCAGATCCGCGGGGAGCTCGGGATCGCCGGCGACGACGCGCGCGAGACGCGCGAGCTCTTCAAGCAAGGCTACCGCGGCTCGCGCTTCTCCTTCGGCTATCCGGCGTGCCCGAACCTCGAGGACCAGGAGGTCCTGCTCGACCTCTTGAACGCGGAGCGGATCGGCATCCGCCTTTCGGAGGGCTTCCAGCTCTGGCCGGAGCAGTCGACCTCGGCCCTGGTCTGCCACCACCCGAGCGCGAAGTACTTCACGATCTGAGCTCCGGTCCCCTGCGTCGATAGGATCGATCGCATGTGCAAGGCGCACGGACCCGCTCTCTTCCCGGACCGGCTCGAAGCGCTCCACAATCCGCTGCTCCAGCACGGCTCAGGCAGCCCGGAAAATGCACGATCGATCGCGGAGGCGTCATGGCGCGCGCTCCATCGCAAATCGACGTGGCAAACGGCGCGCTCCGCGATTCCCCCGGTCGGGACTCGTTCCTCGACCGGCACTCGCACGAACGACGATCCGCGCACAAAGCGCTCGAATCGCCCGCACTCTGGCAAGGAAGTTGATTCGCGCCGGCGACCTTTCGAGTGCGCCCCGCGGCGCGGCTTCCAGTGATAACCTGTTCCTCCCTTAGGGGAGACGAGGCGCTCCGAAGCGCCTGCGGGCACGCCTCCCTTGCCCGTGGCTCGCCCCCCGCTCGACGACGTGCCGGGGCGATTGAGATTGAAGGAGAGTACAGTGAAAGAGTTTCCCGTTTCCCTCACGCACGCGTCGGGCGCCGGCATGCGCTTGGATCCGAGCCGGTTGCTCGTCGCGTTCAAGGACCGCCACGATCGCAAGTCCGCGACTTCCGTGCTGCGCGGGCTCGACCTGGTGCTCGAGGACGCCGAGGAGGATCTGCGGGACGCAGTCCCCTATCCCAAGGAGCGCGCGGGCGCCGAGGCGCAGCGCCGGCCGGCGCCGGTCAACCACACCGATCAGCGGTACTGGGCGCGCACGCGTTCCGGCCGCGCGATCACCCCGGAGCAGTGGACGACGATCCGCAGCGCGCTCCGGCCGCACGTCGACTGGCTCGGGCCGGTCTACCGGATCGCGGACGGCTCGCCGGGCGACGATCGCTCGCAGCTCCTCTGCCCGCTGCCGCATGCGCTCGTCGTGCGCCCCACCCTTCACCCCCAGGACCGCCGCAACGGCAAGTCGCTCACCAGCGCGCTGTCCAAGTACGGTCTGAAGGAGGTGGCCGAGAAGACGCGCTACCTCGCTCCCTTCCGCTACTGCGTCGTGCAGGAGCCCGAGAAGGGGACGAGCTACGAGATCCGCGAGCGGCTGATCGCCGACGACGAGCTCGTAGCCGACGTCCAGTTCGAGAACATGCCGCTGCTCCGGCCCACCGCGGCCGGGCCCAGCGACACGCTCTACGCGACCCAGTGGAACATGGAGCGCATCGGCCTCGGCGGCGCGGGAACCACCGGATGGGACCTCAGCAGCGGCGTCAACGCCGTCGTGATCTGCGTGCTCGACGAGGGCTGCGATCTCACCCACCAAGATCTGCTGACCCAGTTCTCGGAGCCGGGGATCAACCTCGGCACGATGCTGCCCGACGGGTCCCCCACCGGGAGCCACGGCACGGCCTGCGCCGGGATCGCCGCGGCCAGCTTCGACAACGGCGTCGGCGTCGCCGGCGCGGCGGGCAACTGCCGGATCATGCCGCTCGCCTTCTCGGCCTGGACCGACGTCGAGGTCGCCGCGGGCATCAACTATGCCGCCGACAACGGCGCGCGCGTCATCAGCATGAGCTTCGGCTGGAACGCATGGTCCCACGCGATCATCGATCCGGCGATCCAGCATGCCTTCGACTCGGACGTCGTCATGTGCGTCGCCACCCACAACCACGACGGGGCGATCACCTACCCGGCGACGAACCCGCTGGTGATGGCCTGCGGGGCGTCGGACCAGGTGGACGATCGGAAGAGCCCGTCCAGCCCCGACGGGGAGTTCTGGTGGGGCTCGAACTTCGGGCCGGCGATCTCGGTCGTCGCGCCGGGAGTCTTGATCCCCACGACCGACCGCCAGGGTGCGCTCGGCTACGGGACGGGCGACTACGTGCTCGACTTCAACGGCACGTCGGCCGCCACGCCGCACGTGGCCGGGCTCGCGGGGCTCCTGCGCAGCCTCTACCCCGCGCTCACCAACGTGCAGGTGCGCAACATCATCGAGCGCACCGCCGAGAAGGTCGGCAGCGTTCCCTACGCCGTCACCGCCGGGTACCCGAACGGGAGCTGGAACCAGGAGACGGGCTACGGCCGCATCAACGCGCTCCGCGCGCTGGACTACGCCGACATCATGATCCGCGACTGGGCCGGCGACACCGGAATCGAGCCCTCCACGCCCCCCGGCGGGGATTTCTGGAACTACTCGGACATCGCCGTGCGCATCTTCGACGACGACGTCTTCCAGCCCCAGGACCCCTCGCAGTCCCGCAACGTCGAGCGCGGCCAGACGAACTACCTGTACGTGCGCGTCACCAACAACGGACCGCGGGTCGCCCGGAACGTCGTGGTCAACGCCCGCATCACGCCCTGGGTCGGGCTGCATTTCGTCTACCCGCAGGACTGGAACCTGATCGACGCGATGCACGTCAGCCCGACGCCGATCACGGCGTCCTTCGCGACGATCGGCCGCGGCGCCTCGGTGATCGCGAAGTTCTCGATCTCCGCGACGCAGGTCGAGGAGCTCTGGGGCTGGGTGGACGGCCAGAGCTGGCACCCGTGCCTCTTGGCATCGGTGAACGCGGACAACGACTACGCCTTCGGCGGCGTGGCCTCGACGGAGCCCTCGCTGTCCATGCGGCGCAACAACCTCGCGCAGCGCAACTTGTCGGTGATCAACGTGATCGCCGGCGCGACGGCCTCGATGCCGATGCTCGCCGGCAGCCGCTTCAGCTCCGAGCGCGAGATCGAGCTGGTGATCGACCGCTCGCGCGCGCCGCAGGGGACCCGGGTGCTGCTCGGCCTGGACGAGGATGCCAAGGCCTTCCCGCGCGTCGATCTCGGCAGCGTGCCCGCAGAGGCCGATGGACAAGGGGGCCAAGGGGGACAGTGGGATCACGGTGGCCACGGGCGCAACGTCGTCACGTTCCTCGAGAAGAGCCGCGTCGAGACCACCGTCGGCGGGTGCCGCGGCGTCCTCGAGCTCGCGAAGGGCACGCGCTTCGAGTGGGGCCACCGCGCCGAGTGGGGCGGCAAGGTCAGCGTCACCGGCGGCGAGGTCGTGCTGCGCGGCGAGCGGCGCTTCGTCGACGTCCGCGACAAGGTCGCGATCGTCCGGCTGGAGCGCACGCCGGGGCAGATGGTCCCGCTCGCGCTGCATACGACGATGCCTGCCGGCCTCACCGCCGAGGACGAGGTCCTGATCAGCGTCGTGCAGCGGGGCGAGGGCCGCCAAGTGGTCGGCGGTGCCTCGGTGCTCTACCGCGTCCGCGCCGCGGCGCCGCTCGCCGAGCCGCTGCTCGTGCGGATCCCCGCGCGCGCACGCGGAGGCCTCCCGGAGCCGACGGCCGAGCCGATCGCGGCTCCGCTGCCGGCCCGGACGGGTGCCGCCAAGGGCCGCGCCCGCGCCAAGCTCGGCTCTTCCTCACGCAAGTAGCCGGCTGATCTCGCACCTCGCCCGCCCGGCGCGATCGCGCGCCGGGCGGCGCGGGCGTGCCAGCTACGCGAGTCTCTCGCACCAGTCCTCGATGGCGCGCCGGGTCTCGACCGGTTGCTCCGTCAGCGGCCAATGGTAAGCGGTGAGCGAGACGACCTCGGCCTGCGGGCACCGCGATAGCACAGCCCGCGTCGTGTCGGGGTCGGTCAACATCGCCGCACGGGAGATCAGCCCGAGCATGGGAAGACACAGCTCGCCCAGGCGCGGGATTGGCCGCGTCATCTCGATCAGCTCCTGCAAGTAGTGCGCGGTCGGGAAGTGGCCGATGCCGGTCAGCGGCGAGCTGTAGCTCTTCACGAAGTCCTCCTCCTTGCCCGCTTCGAGGTAGCGCTCGCGCGCCTCCTCGTCGAGCCGGCGCAGGTCGTGCGCGGCGATCGTGCGCCGGCGCAGCCCGAGGCGGTTGAGGAGCCGGATCAAGGCCACGACGCCGCGCAGGGGCGGCGAGAGCCGATGGATCCAGAGCGCGCTCCCGCGCAGCGCCTGGCTCAGCACCGGATCGATCAAGGCTACGCCCCGGACCCGCCCGGGATGCTGCGCCGCGAGCCACAGCACCGCGTTCGCGCCGAGGCTGTGACCGACGCCGATCGCCTGGGCGTACCCCTCGGCGTCGAGGATCGCCGCCAGGTCGGCGCACCAGATCTCCATCCCGATCGGCCGGCGCGTGAACGAGCCGCCGTGGCCGCGCAGGTCGACGCGCAGGATGTCGAAGGAGCGCTTCAGGCTCGTGTGCTCGACGAACTCCGACCAGCGCGTCAGGTTGCTGCCCAGACCGTGCACCAGGAGGAGCAGCGGCCGCTCCGACCCCTCCCGCCAGAGGCGATAGTGCAGAGCGACGCCGTCCGCGGTGGTGAAGGAGCGCGCACTCTCCATCGTCCAGGGCGAGGATGCTAACGAACGCGCATGCCCGCCGGCCGGCGGGGCTCGTCGCGGCGACCGATCCTGAGGCCTCCCGGCCGTGGGAATCGGTGGCGCGCTCGAGCTCCGGACGCCGCCCGGAAAGGTGCTATCCTGCGCTCCCTTTCGACCGAACCCGAGGAGTGAACCATGCGAACCATCCTGTTCTGGATCGCGACCGCTTGCCTGGCGCCGGCCCAGGAGCCCCAGCCGGCTCCGGAGCTCTCGCGCTACGACCGCTTGCTCGGCAGTTGGGAGAGCAGCGGCACCGTCAACATGGGTCCCGAGGGCGCCGGCAGCGTCCCCTGGACGGCAGTCAGCCATACGCGCAAGGTGATGGGCGGCCACTTCGTGCGCTCCGACATGAAGATCGAGATCCAGGGCGAGCAGCCGGGCACGCTCGCATTCATCACCTTCTACGGGTGGGATCCCGAGCGAAAGCGGCACGTCGCCTACGAGATCTCCAACACGGGGAAGCTCGCCGAGACCGAGGTGATCTGGCTCGACGCCGACACGATGCTGACCGTCTCGGCCTCGAACGACATGGGTCAGGCCACCGTCGAGCGGTGGATCACCAAGCTGAAGAAGGACTCGCACGAGTTCGTGGGCGAGAAGGCCGCCGGTGACGGCGCCTGGCACGTCCACGTCCAGGGCAAGTCCACCAAGTCCAAGGATGAGAAGCGGGTCTCCGTGGTCGAGCTCGGTCCCTTCATGGTCGCTCCGGACGCGGCCATGGCCGAGGCCCGCAAGCTGGCGGGGACCTACGAGGTCAAGGGCGCGTTCAAGATGAACCCCAAGGACCCGCTGACGGAGTTCTCCGGCCAAGAAACGGCGAAGCCGATCTTCGGCGGCACGATCCTGGAGTTCACCGTCTCAGGCGAGCCGGGAAGCTTCGAGGGCTGGAACGCGCTGGCCTACGACCCCGCGCAGGCCCGGTACCGGATGGTGAGCATCAGCTCGAT
The DNA here is from genome assembly GCA_035546375.1 of Planctomycetota bacterium. GTDB lineage: Bacteria > Planctomycetota > UBA1135 > UBA1135 > DATKBQ01. The sequence goes on from DATKBQ010000282.1 coordinate 16,673, forward strand.
GGGCTTCGCCTGCGTGCAGGACGCCTGGCGCGTGGGGAAGGACTGGGTCTTCACGGGCGCGGGCACCTTCCAGGGAACGCCGATGGTGAACCGGACGACGATCTCGCTGGACGAGGCCGGTCACATGGCGAGGGCCTCGGCCCAGACGATGACCGGAACCTCCGAGCCCTACACCTGCTTCCATGCGACCTACACCCTGAAAGGGCGCCCCGAAGCGGGCACCCGACCGGCGGGCGCCGGCAGGGAGGGAGGGCGCTCGCCCGCGGCACGCGCGCTTGGCGCGCCTGTGCCGCAGCCGCGCCGGCTAGGCGCGGCGCGTCCAATGGTCTGGCGCGCGCTCGCCGCGCCTGTGCCGCAGCCGCGCCGGCTAGGCGCGGCGCGTCCA
>DATKBQ010000283.1:0-2755 GCA_035546375.1 Planctomycetota bacterium
CGTTGGTGCCGAACACGAACCCGTTCTGCTGGTCGCGGAAGGCGTCGACGATGAGGCGGAAGCTGTCGGTATCGTCGAGCGAGGCGTCGCGGCGGGCGTCGGAGACGATGATCTTGTCGGGCTCGCGGTCGAAGCACACCACGCCGATGTAGAGCACCGAGTCGGTGAAACCGACGCGCACCTCGGTGCGCTCACTGGCGGGCTCGCCGGCGAAGGGGCGGGTCTGCCAGAACTCGGAGACCGGCGCCGCCGCGGCCCAGGCCGGGTCGCCCAGGACGTCACCGTCGAGCACCGGCGTCTCGACCAGGCGCACGGCACGCATAGTCGGGCGCGACCCGGTGTCCTGGGCGCCCAGGGGAGCTGCGGCCACCGCGACGACGGCGAGAGCTGCGCGGATGGCGCGGCGGGGCGGAGAGCGTCGTCGTCGCATCGGGCGGCGGGCGTTCGCGAGGCGCGGAGCGTATCTCAACCGACACCTAGCAGGGCGCTCAGAGAGGTAGGATGTCAGCGCCCTGTTAGGCGGCGACGGGATAGGATTCGGGCGCGCTCATCCACCTCGACGTGAACTCGAGCTCCGCTTCTCGGCCAGCCAGCTCTCGACGGCGCTGGACGCGCGCGCTGCCCGCCGCGGGTCTCTTTGCCCTCGCGTTCGCGGTCCGGCTCCTCGTCCTCGCGCAGGTCGAGGCGTATCCGAAGCTCGAGCTCGTCCGCAACCGGCTCGACGACCAGGTGATGTTCGACGCCTGGGCGAAGTCGATCGTGGCCGGCAGGCCGTTCGACTATCTGGCGAGCGGCCACGAGTTCGCGCACTGGGCGGCGGCCTCGTCCGGAGTGTTCCCGGTAGAGCCGCTGTATCCCTACGCGCTGGCGCTCGCCTACCGTGTCTTCGGCTTCCGCTACGACCTGGTGCGCACGCTCCAGATGTTCGGCGGTGCGGTGGCGGCGGTCTTCGCCTATCTGGTTGCGCGCCGCTTGGTGCCGGGGTGGGCGGCGCTCGCGTGCGGCGCCGCCGCCGCGCTCTACGGTCCGCTCGTCTTCTACGAGCTCGCGCTCCTGCGCTCGTCGGGTCAGGTTCTGGTGGTGGCGGCGGCGCTGTGGCTGCTGCTCGCCGCCGGAATGCCGGCGGCCGTGGGCGAGGGCGATCCCGAGCGCGCAGAGTCGAGTCGCGCGCGGCGGACCGTGCTCGCCGGCGCGGCTGGAGGAGTGCTCGGGGCGGGCGTGCTCTTGGGCGCCGGTCTCGTCCCCTTCGCGCTGGCTGCGGTGGTCTGGTTGGCTGCCGCCGCGCGGAAGGCGCCGTCGCGGCCCGCCCGTGGCGCGGACTACGCGCCGGCCCTAGCCGCGGCGGCGTGTCTGCTGCTGCCGCTCGCCGCGGTCTCGATCGTCAACAGCGCCCGCAGTGGCCGGCCGGCGTTCATCTCCGCGAGCGGCCCCTACAACCTCCTGCTGGGCAACCTCCACGACGCGCCGGGCAACGGTCCCACCACCACTCCCGCCTACGACCACATCAAGGCCTCAGGTCCTCCGGAGTCGATCGATCTCCTGCGCGAGACGGCACTCCAGATCGCGCGCCATCCGGCCGACTGGCTGCGCCTCCTCGGGCGCAAGGTCGTCTATCTGCTCGATCCTCGCGAGTGGCCGAACAACCTGAGCTACGACATGGGCCGCAGGACCGTCCCCGCCCTGCGTCTCGCCTTCGTCGAGCTGTGGGCGGTGCTTCCGCTGGCGCTCCTGGGTATGATCGTGGGCTGGCACCGGCGCGCCGAGCTGGCGCTCCTCTATATCTTCGTCGCCAGCTACTCGCTGGCGCTGCTCGCCGTCTTCGTGCTCGCCCGGCTGCGCCTGCCGCTGGTGCCGGGGCTGCTGGTGTTCGCCGCGCTGGGGCTCGCGTGGTGGGTGCGCGCGCTGCGCGAGCGCCGCCTGGTGCACGCCGGCGCGGCCTTGGCGGTGGTGGCGCCGGCGATCGTGCTGCTCGCGGCGCTGCCGCCGGCGCACCGGACGACGGACTACGAGATGGCGGCGGCCGCGCACTTCACGCTCGCGTCGGAGCGCGAGGAGGAGGGCGATGCGAGGGCGGCGTGGCGCCACTACGGGAAGGCGCTCGCGCTCAACCCCGCACACGCGCGGGCCGTCGCGAGAGTGCGCGCGCTGGCGCCGCTCGCGCCCGCGGACGAGGGGGCGAGCGAGCGCTTCGCGGCCGCCGCCGCTCTCTGCGATCGGGCCCGCGAGCACGCGGCCGAGCGCCGCTGGGAGCAAGCTCTCGACGCGCTGGAGGAGGCCGAGCGCCTGGCGCCCGCCTCTCCCACCGTTCACCACTATCTGGCGAACGTTTTCCACGAGACCGGGCGCCGGGGCGCGGCGCTGCGCCACCTGGAGCGCGCGGTCGAGCTCGATCCCGGCAACGACCTCCTCCGGTACAACCTCGCCGCCCTGCGGAGGAGCTCCAGGATCGCCCCCGGGGCCGGCGAGGTCCCACGGCCGGCGGTTCGCAGAAATTGACCAAGTCGTGGACTTAGTCCTAGACGACTTCGACGTACCCCTCCCCGACGAAGTGATTGCCGGCTTCGAGGCGTGAGGTTCCGGTGAGCACTCTCGGCACAGCGCGTGGCGCCGCCTCCCCGCGCCGGCTCGGCATCGTGGTCGCGGCCATCCTCGTGGTGTGGGTCTCGCTCACGCTGCCGCTCGCGCTGGGCGAGCGCACGCTCTACTTCCGCGACGTTTTCCACTCGCACTTCCCATGGAAGGCCTTCGGCGCGGC
>DATKBQ010000284.1:0-11027 GCA_035546375.1 Planctomycetota bacterium
CCGGTGCACCGCCAATCCGTCCACGTCGCGCACGACCTCGCCCGCCTCGATGTAGCCGAACCCCGTCGCGGGCCAGGTCGGCTTGATCCCGAACACGATCAGCGAGCCGCGCAGGTTCGCCTCCGACGCCGCCGCGTTCACCGTCCGTTGGAACGCCTCCTTGGGCCGGATCACGTGGTCGGCGGGCAAGACGAGCTGGATCGAGTCGGGACTCCTATGCGCCACCTCGAACGCGGCGAGCGCGACGCACGGGCCCGTGTTCCGCGCCTCGGGCTCGGCCAGGATGTTCAGCGGCGGCAGCTCGGGCAGCGAAGCCTGCACCTCCGCCACCTGGTCTGCCGTCGTCACCACCAGGACGCGCTCGGGCGGCACCAGCCCGCCCAGGCGCGACCAGGTCTCCGTGAGCATCGGCATCCCGCCGGAGATCCTTAGGTATTGCTTGGGCCGGTCGCGGCGGCTGGCGGGCCAGAAGCGCGTGCCGGAGCCTCCGGCCATGATGATCGCGTAGATCTCAGGAGCCTGCATGCGCGGCGCAAGAGAGCCTACGCAGCGGTGCCCGCGGGCGGAAGGGCCTGGCCGGTCGCGCTCAGAACCGCTCGGGCAGCGGCGCGAACCCCGGCAGCGGCAGGTCCCTCGACCCTCCCGAGAGACGCGAGAACAAGGCCAGCGCCCCGCGCAGCACGACGCGCGGGCGCGACATGTCGCCGCGCACGGCGATCGAGAGCAGGTTGTTCTGCACCCAGTACAGGAGCCGCGTCAGCGGGCCGAGCCGGTCGACGATCGAGTAGCGCACCTGCAAGTCGTGCTCCAAGCGCCCGTCGAAGTCCAGCGTGCCCGAGCCGACGAGCTGCACCAGCGGGCTGTACACGTGGATCCCCTCCATCTCGATCGCGCCGTCCTCGATCCGGAAGTGCGTGCGCACGCGCTCGAACAGCGCGCCGCTATCGAGCCCGAGCTGTGCCAGGAGGTCGCGCATCACCGGGATCGACCACAGCGCGGCCTCGCGCAGGCTCACGCTGCCCTCGCCCCGGATGCCGGTCATGCGCTCCAGGCTGCCGGCCAGGCGGATCTCGCCGGAGAGCAGCCCGCGGCTGGCGAAGTCGGACTCGAAGAGCCCGCGCAGGAGCCCCGCGATCTGCACGTCGTCCATGCGCAGCGCGAGCTGGAACGGGAAGGGCTCCTGGAAGTCGATCGAGAACGCCGGACCCGCGCCGACCCGCCCGCCGTCCAGGTCGCGCAGCCGCCCGTCCTCGAGCCGGCCGTCGAGGTCGAGGATCGAGAGGTGGGGCTCGACGTACGTGAACACCATCCGCGCCCGCTCGAGGCGCCTCCCGGCGATCTCGCCATCCAGGCCGCTGACGCTCGCCCAGGCGCGCACGTGGCCACCCTCCAGCACAAGGTCCTCGATCTGTACCTGGGCCGTCTCGATCGAGAGCGGCAGCCCGATGTCGACGAACATGTCTCTCGGCACCACGCGCCCGCGGAACTCGACCCGGCTGCGGCCCCCCTCGGGCCGGCCGGAGATCGCGAGCGTCGCGTCGGCGATGTCGATCGAGCCGCGCCACTGGAGCTCCCCGATCAGCGCCTCGACCGTCTCGGCGTCGAGGAACGCGCGCACGTGCTCGCGGTCGATCGGCAGCCCGCGCGCCTCCAGGCGCGTCTCCAGGAGATAGACACCGTCCCGGACCGAGAAGCGCGCCTCGCGCATCCGGATCGGCGTACGCCCGAGAACGGCTTCCAGATCATCCCCGTAGAGCTGCCCGCCGGTCTGGAGCAGGATCCCGCGCAGTCCCTTCAGCTCGAGGTGGCTGGCCTCAGCCGACTGGAAGTCGTTGTCGCGCAGGTAGACCCGGTAGCGGCCCTCCCCCGCTCCGGCGAGCGCGATGTCGCCGGCCAGGTCGACGCGTCCGTCCACCGTGAGCGCGGTCAGGTCGAGGCCGCCGTAGCCCCCGTCGGCCGCCGAGAACGCCGCGCGGAAGGCGCCGGTCACGCCGCGGTTCGAGAGGTCGATGCCGGCCCCGAAGAGCTCCAGGCGCGCCTCGCCGCCGGAAGGGAAGCTCGCGAGGCAAGCGACGCGCGTCTCGCCCGGCCAGTCGCCGGCGAGCGGCACGATGCGCGTGAGCGCTTCCCCCTCGTCCTCCCCGGTGACGAGCACTCGCCCGCGCACGTTGCGGGTCACGACGCGGAAGGCCTGCGGCGAGACCTGCACCTGGCGCGGCGCCAGCTCGACCTGCCACGCGAGCGCTGCGCCGGGATGCGCGCGCACGGCGGAGCAGGCGAGGTCCACCTTCCCGGTCGGGGCGACCTGGTCGAGGCTCGAGCCCACCACGGCGAAGCGCGCCACGAGCGCGTCGCGGTCCACGCCGCGCAGGGCGAGGTTCTGCGCGCGGACCTCGTGCACCTCGATGCGCGGCGGGTGGGCGGGCGCGCCGTCACGTTGTCCCGCGCCGGATCGGTCCGGGGATCCGTCGCGGGACCCGTCGTAAGGGCCGTCACGGAGCTCGGCGGCGAGCGCCTTGGCCGCCGGGTCCTCCTGGATGCGCCCGGCGACGCGGACCGACTCGGCGGTCGCACTCGCACCCTCGACGGCGAAGCCGGCGCCGAAGGCCTGCCGCGCGTCGAGCACGACCTCGACCTCGCCGTGCACGCCGCTCAAGGGCGCCGGGAGCTCGCTCCAGGCGAGCGCTGCGTCCCGCAGACGCACGCCGAAGCGCGCGGCGGGATGGGCCATGTCTCCGCGGCGCACCGTCCGCCCCTCGACCTCGGCCTCGCCGCCGCGCGGCGAGAACGCGGGCCAGACCCACTCGGCGCCGTGCAGCGCTTGCAGGGCCTCGCGCAGGCCGGCGTCGACTCGCACGGCGCGGCCGCTGAAGCCCAGGTCCCATCGGGCGCGCGCCCCCGGCCCCTCGGGCCAGGTCAAGATCCCCGTCGCGGCGGCCGGCCGTTCCTCGGGTGTGCCGCCGCCGTGGGCACCGCGCAGGTCGAAGAGCCCGACCTGGTTCGCGTCCTTTCGCTCGGGATCGTGGAGCCCCACCACCGTGCCCGAGACCTGCTCGATGGGCAGCGGGAACCCGGAGCGCCCGCCGCGCGACGAATCGACCCATCCGTGGAAGGTCACGCCGGCGGAGCCGCCGGCCTCGGCGAGCACCGCGACCGAGGGCTCGCGCCGGCCGTTTGCGCCCGGCTCGAGCGGAAGGCTCACGGCGCACGCGATGTCCGCGCGGCCGCGCGGCTGCAGCGCGCCCCAGGCCTGCTCGAGCGCGCGCGCCAGCGGTCCGATCGCGAGCAGCTCTTCCCCGGCGAGGGGAAGGGCGAGCGCGCGCAGGCTGCCGCGCGCGGCGAGCCCCGGGCCGGCGGCGCGGCCGTACAGCGCCCACGCCTCGATCGGCGAGCCGTTCCATCGCCCGTGGGCCGACGCCGTCGCCTCCCAGGATCGGGGATCGACGAGCCCCGCCGTGCCCGCCTCCAGCCGCGCGTCCAGCTCGAGCTGGACGGCCTCGAGCGGTGCGCGGGCTCCCGGGAAGAGGAGCGATCCGCCCGCCAAGCTGGCGCGCAGCTCGCCCTCGAGCGAAGCGCTGCCGTCCAGGGCGAGGCGTGCGCGGGCCTCGAGCGCCAAGCTCCCGCTCGGCTTCCAAGCGCGCAGCGGATCGAGCGCGGCGGTCGCCGGCAGGTCGCCGGCCGCGATCGGCAGCGCCTCGCTCGAAGCGTGCAGCTCGAGCCGGCCGTCCTCGAGCACCCGCGTTCCGAGCTGGATCTGTGCCTGCTCTCCGCCCGCGGCGGCGAGATCGAGCCGGACGCGGCCCTCGACGCGCGGCGCTCCCGCTTCGTCGGTCTCGCACCAGGCCTCGAGCCAGCCGAGGCGGATCGCGCGCTCCGGGGCCAGCTCGATGTCGAGCTGCACGTCCTGGACGAGGATGCTGGGCACCTGGCCGGCTCCGGCGCCTGGCCGAGACGTCTCGGCCCAGCGCCGTCCGGCCCGCTCGAGCCGCTGCACGAGGCGCGGTGCGAGCCGCACCCGGCCTCCGGCGACATCGATGCGCCGCACTCGGAGCTCCAGAGCGGCGCCGCGATCGATGGCCAGGCGCAGGCGCTCCAGCCGCAACCCCTCGCTCGGGACCAGCGCAAGGCCGCGGATCTCCAGGGCCGGCGCGAGCCAATCGAGCCGGGCCTCCTCCAGGCTCACCGGCTCGCCGATGCGCTCCGCGAGCGCGTCGCGCACGCGCCGGGCGAGCCATCCGCTGCGCTCGGCGAGGAGCGCCAAGCCCGCCCCCGCGAGCACCAGGCAAGCGAGCGCGAAGGCGCACCAGCGCAGGAGGTCGGCGAACCGCTTCATCCGCGCTCGCGACCCCGCATGCGCTCCGGTGCGCGTCTATCCCGCCGCGGCGCGCCGCGGCGCCTCGGAGCGAGCGGGGAGGGGCTCGCCGTCGCGCGTCTCGCCGGTCTCGACGCGGGCCGGGCGGGGCGCGTGGGCGAGGGGCACGATCTCGCCGCCGCGGTAGATGCGCTCGACGCGCTTGCCGACGGCGCAGGTGATCTCATAGGGAATCGTTTCGGCATGTCGGGCGAGATCCTCGAGGCTCAGGGTCTCGCCGCCCTGGCTGCCGATCAGCGTTACGCGCTCGCCGACCGCGACGCCCGGGATGTGCCCGACGTCGAGCGTCGTGTAGTCCATGGACACGCGGCCTACGATCGGCGCCCTCGTCCCCCGGACCAGGGCCTCGCCGCGGTTGCCGACGCGCCAGGGGAGGCCGTCGTTGTAGCCGGTAGGGATGGTGGCGATGCGCGTAGCCCGCGGAGTGCGCCAGCTCGCGCCGTAGCCGACCGGCGCTCCGGCCGGCAGGTCCTTGAGGAACACGACCTGGCTGTGCAGCGAGAGCACGGGGGCCAGCTCGCAGGCGCCCGGCAGCGCCCCCGGGAGCACGCCGTAGGCGCTGATTCCGGGCCGAACCGCGTCGTAGAGCGGCCGCAGGCCGGTGAACAGGCAGGCCGAGTTGGCCGCGTGCACCCAGCCGCGCACGAGCCCCTGCGCCCGGGCCGGGGCGAGGACGGACTCGAAGAGGCGGATCTGCTCGCACGTCGCGGGATCGAGCGCTCCGTCGGGCGAGCCGAGGTGCGTCATCACGCCGGCGAGCTCCAGGTGGCTGGCCGCGCGGACCTCGCGCAGGAGGTCCAGCGCCCGCCCGGGCAGGACTCCCAGCCGCCCCATGCCGGTATCGATCTTGAGGTGGACCCGCGCGCGCAGCCCGAGGCGCCGGGCGAGGTCCTGGAGCATCTGGCAGCGGTCGGAGGAGTGCAGGGCGATCTGCACGTCGTGGCGCAGGGCCGCCGCCGCCTCCTCGTCGACGATCGTGCCGAGCACCAGGATCGGCGCGCGGACGCCGGCCTCGCGCAGCTCCAGGGCCTCGGCCGAGGTGCCGACGCCGAGCGCCGCGACGCCGCAGCGCAGCGCGTGGTGGGCCACGGCCACCGCCCCGTGGCCATAGGCGTCGGCCTTGACCACCAGCATGACCGCGACGCCCGGACCGGCGCGCTCGCGGATCCGGGCCAGGTTGTGGGCCAGCGCGTCGAGATCGATGTCGGCCCAGACCCGATAGGCGTCCACGGACCGGAGATTGCCTCACGGAAGGGGCGCGTTCAACGCCTCTCCAGCCCGGCCCGCACGGCCTCCGGCCTCGGTCCCAGGTGGCCGGAAACCCACGAAGTCGGGGGGAAAACCGCCTTTTCCCGCAGTTCACGCGGTTGACACGGCCTCCGCGCCTCGACATTCTTCTGCCGTTCCGAGCATCTCCGGAGACGTTTCCCAGCGCCTCGGGCTCGCGGACCGCAAGAACCCATGGAGCCCGCCAAGCGGGTGAAGAGAGCAACGACATGGCGAAGAAAGCCAGGAAGACCGCCGGTGGCGCTCGCAGGGCGGGCGCCGGACGCGGCAAGAAGGCCGCCTCGGGCGACCTCATCATCAGCAAGAGCCGCACGAAGGCCGCCGCCGGGATCAACGTCTCCGGTGACTTCTACGGCGCGCTGGACTACGCGGTGCGCAGCCTGATCGCCACCGCCGAGAAGCGCGCGATGAACAACGGCCGCAAGACCCTGCGGCCGCACGATCTGTAGGCCGACGCGAGCCCTACCGCGGAACGGATCATCCTGCGGGCCTGCAGCGCGCAGGAGCTCATGCACGCCCCCGGTGTTCCTGCACACCGGGGGCGTGTCGTTTCCGATGATTCATCTCCGCGATGGTTCACCACGTTCCGTTACACCGCGCGTACACGCTCCACCTTCGAGGACGCTGCATGCCGGCTGTAACGGAACGTGGTGAACCATCGCGGAGATGGATCATCACCTTCGCCGCGTCCGCGCGGCGAAGGCTCGCAGGTACAAGGGCTCGATCTCCCGCGGGTCCTGCGGGCCGTGGCGCGCGAGCTGGCGCAGGCCGAGATCGAGCAGCGACCGCGCGCGCGGCACGATCCCCTCGACGAGCTTCACGTCGCCGCGTCCGCCGGCGCGCACCAAGGCCGCTGCGCCCTCGTCAGCGAACAGGGTCGCGCCGCGCTCGAGCACCGCATCCATCTCGGACACCGGGACGACGCGCGGCGCCTGCAGCGCCGTGACCTCGTCGGCCTCGCGGCGGTAGCTGGCGAAGTACAGCTCGCCCGCGCGCGCGTCGAGCAGCACCGAGCAGGCCTCGCCGGGCGCCAGCTCGCCCCAGGCTAGCGCCTCGAGCGAGGGCACGCCGCGCAGCGCGGCGCCGCTCGCACGCGCCAAGCCGAGCGCCGTTGCGATGCCGGCGCGCAGCCCGGTGTAGCTGCCGGGTCCCGTGCCGACGATCACCTGCTCGATCGTGCTCGGCAGGAGGCCGAGCTCGTTCAGCAAGAGATCCAGGGCAGGGAGCAGGTCGCTCGCATGGGCTCGCTCCGCCCCGAGCGCGCGCTCGCGCACGAGCGCCGCCGCGGAAACGGCCACCGACGGCCTCCTGGACGAGGTTTCCAGGGCGACGGCGGTCAAGCCGGCGCCCCGATCTCGGCCGCGAGCAACTGCGCGAGCGCCTGGGCCCGGCGCTGGATCATCTCGCCGTCGGGGCCCTCGATCATCACGCGCGCCAGGGGCTCGGTGCCCGAGTAGCGCAGGAGCACGCGGCCGTCCTCGCCGAGCTCGCCCTCGATCTGGCGCACGGCTTCGGCGACGCGCGGGACCTGGGACAGGTGCGGCTTGCGCGCCACGGGGACGTTCAGGAGGACTTGGGGAAACGGCTGGTAGGGTGCGGCCAGCTCCGAGAGCGGCTTGCCGGTCTCGCGCAGGATGCGCAGCACGCGCAGCGCCGTGTAGATCCCGTCGCCGATGTAGAAGTGGTCGGAGCCGAACACGACGTGCCCGGACTGCTCGCCGCCGAGCCCGAGACCCTCCCGCCGCAGGCCCTCGACCACGTTGCGATCGCCGACGTCGACCGTGAGCACGCCGACGCCGACCTCGCGCAGCGCGCGGTGCAGCCCGCGGTTGGACATGACGGTCGCCACGATGCGCCCGCCGGGCAGCTCACCCTGCTCCATGGCGTGGCGCGCGCACACGGTCAGGATCCCGTCGCCGTGGACCAGCGCGCCGCGCTCGTCCACCAGGATGCAGCGGTCGCCGTCGCCGTCGAGGGCGACGCCGATCTGCGCCCCGAGCTTGCGCACCTCGTTCTGGAGATCCGCGGGCTGGGTCGAACCGGAGCGGCGGTTGATGTTGTCGCCGTCGGGCTCGGCATGGATCGCCACCGTCTGGGCGCCCAAGCGGCCGAAGACGCGCGGGGCGACGCGGCTCGCGCCGCCGTTGGCGCAGTCGACGGCGAGCGAGAGCCCGTCGAGGCGCAGCCCGGCGCCGGCGCGCTCGATCATGTAGGCGAGGTACGCCGCCTCGAGGGCAGGGTCGTGGGCCGGCGCAGGTCCTTCGTGCGCCGGCTCGACGCCGCCGGCGAGCCGGCGCTCGATCTCCAGCTCCAGCTCGTCGGAGAGCTTCTCCCCGCGCGCGTTGAAGAGCTTGATCCCGTTGTCCTCGGCGGGGTTGTGCGAGGCCGAGATCATGGCCGCCACCTGGAAGCCGTCCAGGCGGCAGAGCAGCGCGACGCCGGGGGTCGTGATCAGGCCGGCGCTGGAGGCGCGGAAGCCGCTGGCCGCGAAGCCGCGCGCGAGGGCAGCTTCCAGCTCCGGGCCGGAGCGCCGGCCGTCGTGGCCGAGCAGGAGCCGCCTGGGCCCACGCCGCCGCCCGCCGCGCGGGCCGAGGTGCGCCTGCTCGGCGAGCACCGACCCGGCGGTGCGGCCGAGCGCCGAGACCGCGTCCGCCGCGAGCCAGCCCTCACCGGCCCGGCCGCGGATCCCGTCGGTCCCGAAGATGCGCGTGTGTGTCAATCCCCTCGTGCGGTCGCCGCCCGCCCCGCCCGCGCTCGGAACGGGACACCCGGGGATCCGGCGTGAAGCGTGCTGCAATGGCCGATGATTCTGCCGCTTGGCAGCCGACGAGCAAGCGGCGCGCATTCTTTCGGACGAGTGCGGACGGTCGCTGGAGGGTTGCGACGCATCGCTCGGGCGCAAGACGCAGCGATGGGAAGGGGCTCTTCAACGGTTCGCGCTGCGGGGACGTGTGCGGCTGGAGGCTGGCTTGCTGCTGGAGTCGAACTTGCGCTCCGGCGCCTGCGCATCGTCCCGCGGGACGCGACTGTGGATCCTTTCCAGTCTCGACCGCTCGGAGCGGAGCGAACCGAGCTCGCGCTGATGCGGCTGGCTGCTCGCGCGCGGATCAGTCCCCAATCGAACCCGACCCGGGAGTGGCTCGGGTGGGCGGCAACTTCATCCGTCGACGCGCGCGAAGTGCAAGGCGCCACCGGGGGTCTCCCAAGCCGCGAGAACAGGTCCATGGCCGTCGAGTGACCCGGCGAGCACGCCGGCGATCGCGGTAAGGAGCGACCGCGCGCTGGAAAAGGCTGTGATTCGGGGAACATCCCAGAAGCTCGAAACGAGGAGATCCACGGTCCTTCAAGCGAGCGCCCAGGCCACGCGGGCGGCCTGGACGGAGGCGCGCACGTCGTGCACGCGCAGGATCTCGGCGCCGCGTCCGATGCACATCGCGAGGGCGGCGAGCGCGCCGCCGCGGCGCTCGGCGGGGGCCGGGACCGGCGCGTTCGCGGGCAGGTCGGCGCGCTCGATCGCGGCGATGAAGGACTTGCGCGAGAGCGCGACGCAGATCGGGAGCGAGAGAGCGCGCAGCTCGCCGAGGGAGCGCAGGAGCTCGAGGTTGTGCTCGAGGGTCTTCCCGAAGCCGATTCCCGGGTCGATCGCGATGCGCTCGAGCGCGATCCCGGCTTCCAGGCAGGCGGCGACCCGCTGGCGCAGGAACTCCGCGACCTCGCCGCAGACGTCGCCGTAGCTCGGGTTCCGCTGCATGTCGCGCGGGGTGCCCTGCATGTGCATCAAGACGATCTCGCAGCCGCGTTCGGCGACAAGCGGGAGCATGCGCGGGTCGGCGCGGCCGGCGCTCACGTCGTTGACCATCCGCGCGCCGGCGTCGAGCGCTCGCTCGGCGACGGCGGCCTTGGTCGTGTCGACGGAGATCGGGATGGCGACGCGCGGCGCGAGGGCCTCGACGAGGGGGATCACGCGCCGCAGCTCCTCGTCCTCGCTCACGGGATCCGAGCCGGGCCGCGTCGACTCGCCGCCGACGTCGATCAGCTCCGCTCCCTCGGCGGCCATCTCGAGGCCGCGCTGGAGCGCGCGGTCGGGATCCAGGTGCTCGCCTCCGTTGGAGAAGCTGTCGGGGGTGACGTTGAGCACGCCCATGATCCGCGGGCGCCGGCGCGGCGCGCGCAGGGCCTCGAGGGCGGCGAAGAGGATCTCGGCCGCCGGGGAGCGGGAAGCCAGCTCGCTCAGATCGGCCGGGTCGCAGGCGAGCTCCGCGAGCTCACCGCGGGCTTCGAGTCCGAGCCCGGCAAGCGTCTCGCGGTCCCGGGGCGTCAAGCCTCCCGCGCGCACGCGGATGCGCCAGCGCTCGCCGGCCGGCTCGATCCTCGGAGCGAGGGCTAGCGCGCGCGGGCCGAACAGGACCTCGCGGCTCTCCATGCGCCGCATTCTGAGCAAATGCGCGCCGGTCGTCCTCGACGGGAGGGCGGCGCGGGCGGCGGGCCGAAGAAACGAACCTGGTTCCGTGATTCAGGCCGGCGAGAAGCCGGGCAGCTCGCCCTTGCGCTTCTCCCCCGGGGCCGGCTTGCCCGCAGCCGGCTTCTCGGCGCGGCGAGCCTCGCTGGCGGGCGTCGCCTCGGGCGCCGGGGTGCGCAGGCCCTCGACCGACGCGCCCTTCATCAGGCGAGCGATCTCCTCGCCGCTGACCGTCTCGTAGGCGAGCAAGGCCTGCGCCAGCCGCTCCACCGCCTCGCGCTTCTCGCGCACGATCCCCTCGGCGCGCTTGTAGGCCGCCTCGAGCAGTTGGTGCACCTCGCGGTCGATCTCCCGCGCGGTCTCCTCGGAGTGCTGGCGGCCGCGCATCAGCTCGGTGCCGAGGAAGTCGCTGCCCTGGCGCTCGGAGTAGTTCACCGGGCCGATCTTCTCGCTCATCCCGAGCTCGCTGACCATGGCCCGCGCCAGGTCCGTCGCGCGCTGGATGTCGTCGGAGGCGCCGGCCGAGATGTCGCCGCAGAACTCCGCCTCCGCCACGCGCCCGCCGAAGAGCAGCGCCAGCTGGCCGAGCATGCGCCGCTTCTGCATGTGGTAGCTCTCCTTGTCGGGGAGCACCATCGTCGCGCCCAGCGCGCGGCCGCGCGGCACGATGGTCACCTTGTGCGGGCGGTCCACCTCCGGGATCGCGGTCGCGACCACGGCGTGGCCGGCCTCGTGGTAGGCGGTGATCTTCTTGTCCTCGACCTCGAGCTTGCGCGAGCGCTTCTGGCGCCCGTAGCGCACCTTGTCGCGCGCCTCCTCGAGGTCCTCCATCGTGATCTCCTCGCGCTTGGCCAGCGCGGCGCGGATGGCGGCCTCGTTGATGATCGCGGCGAGGTCGGCGCCCGAGTA
>DATKBQ010000285.1:0-7594 GCA_035546375.1 Planctomycetota bacterium
CGCGGGCGTGCGCGACATCAAGCTGCCGCCGGACGGCGACCTGCAAGGTGAAACGCCGACAACCAGCGAGACTTCACGAAGGCTCTTGGGCGCGAAGCTATTCCCCTAGACTCCGCGGTAGGTTCGGCCGTCTTCGGCCGAACCGGACGCGGAGCGTCCTCGCGGCCGTCCCCGGCCGCGAAAGCGTCCGGAGGGCGCCCCTGCACCGCTGAGGCCACGGTGCCCAACGCCTCACCCTCACCCTCACCTTCCGCCCTTCAAGCGCACGAGCCAGCGCGGGAACAGCTCCTCGAGCGTCGGCACCGGGAAGGGACGCTCGGCCGAGCGCACCGAGAGCATGCCGCCCTCGATCACCACGCCGGGATGGCGCTCGAGCTCCGGCGCAGGATCGGCGGTCAAGTTCTGGAGGGTGCAGTGCGCGAACACCGCGCTCGCGCCGGGGTCGAGCTGTGCGAGTCCTAGGTCGACGAAGCTCGCGCGGCAGCCCTCGAAGCGCGCGAGCAGCGCCGCCGTGGGCACGGCGAAGATCGTCCCCGAGCCCGGCGCACGGCCGATGCCGCCCTCGAAGTGGCACTGGCGCGCCAAGACCGCCAGGCCGCCCGCGCGCAAGAGCGGCGAGGGCACCGCGCCCGAGTCGAAGCCGACGAAGCGCACGCGCTCGAAGATCGCGCTCGCGAAGGCGTCGCGCAGCTCGAGGAGCGGCTGGTTCTCGGTGTAGACGGTGCAGTCGCGGATCGCGAGCCTGCGCACGCTCGCCCGCGGCTTCAGTCCGCCGAGCAAGAGCAGCGTCTGGTCCACGCCAGAGCCGGCGAACGTGACGTCGCGCGGGAACGGCCCCTCGGGCACCACGTTCGTCAAGCGGTACGCGCCGGGCTCGAAGCGCAGCACCACGCCTTCGGCGAGCTGCGCGCCGATCGAGCCGAGGTGGGGGTGCGCGTCGATGGGGCGCTCGGGGATCTGGCGCGCGAAGAGCTCCTCGAAGCCGCGCGCGTCGCGCACGCGCCCCGCGAGCGGCCCGCGACCCGGCCGCGCGGCGAGCCACTCGAGCAGCTCGAGGACGTCGCCCTCGGGCGGGTGCTCCTCGAGCAGCGGATCGCCCCCCGTCTCCGCGGCGCGCGGCGGGGGCGCGGGCAGTGGCGGCCGCGCGAGAGGTCCTTCGTCAGCGCGCGACGGCTGTGCAGGGGTGCCGCCCGCCGTGGGGACTGCGGGGCGCGCCTCGGGACGCGACCGGCCGAGCCAGCGCGTGCCGACGAAGCCCGCCAACGCCAGCAGGGCGAGCAGCAGGACGAGCGCAAGGCGGCGCATGAACGATCTCCGGGAGGGTCCATCGCCCCACGACGGGCCTGCAAGGTGCAAGGACCGTGTAAGGCAAAGCGATGAACCGTCGCGGAGAGGGTTCTACTGCTTTTCGGCCGGGGGCGGCTCGGCCGGCTCGGCGGGCGCTTGGCCGGGCACCTCGGCCTGCAGGGTGCCCACGAACTGCTCGAAGCCCGCGAGCAGGACCACGCGCGACTCCGGGTTGATCCCGAAGGTGAAGCCCTTGTCCTGGGATTCGGCGAGCGCATCCTGGAGCACCTTCGCGCTCGCGGCCTGGGCGCGCAGGTAGTCGAGGACCTTGGAGAGCATGCGCGTCTGCTCGGCCAGATCCTTCCCGAGCTTGTCCCCCTCAGGCTTGGAAGCCTTCAGCGAGTCTTGCAAGGCCGCCACCTGGGCCTCGAGCTTCGCGACGCGCGCGGCGAGGTCGGCCTCGTCGGGCCCCTGGGCGAAACTGGAGCCGCAGGCGAGGGCGGCGACGAGGAGCAGCACGAGCGAGAAGTTGCGTTTCATGTCACACCTTGGCTGGAGGGGGCTCGCGGCGCCCCGGAGTCGGGAGGATCGCTCGCTTATCGGCCCTGGGGCGGCACGGACGCAAGCCCCCCGCTCTCCGCGAACGCTCAACCGGCTCCGCCGGCGGGCGGCAAGGGGGCCTCGGCGCCGTCGGAGGGTGCTGGGGGCGGCGGCGGCAAGCGGAGGGCGATCGCGAGGGGCAGGGCGAGGAAGGCCGCTCCCAACAGATAGGGGCCGAGGCTCCCCAGCCTCCAATAGAGGATGCCGCCGAGCAGCGGCCCGATGCCGCGGCTCAGCGCCCCGACCGAGCGGAACGTGCCCAGGGCGAGGCCCTGTGCGTGCGGCGGGGCGTAGCGCGAGACCAGGGCGGAGAGGCAGGGCATCACCAGCGCGCTGCCCACGGCCATGCACGCGAGCCCCGCGTAGAGCATCCCCTGACCCTGCGCGAAGCCGATCAGCACGAAGCCGGGCGCGATCACCGCCAGCCCCGCGACCGTGAGCGCGCGCTCGCCGAAGCGCGGCGCGAGCCGGCGGATCAGCCCGCCCTGCACGATCACGATCAGGAGGCCGACGAAGACGAACATCATCCCGTTCTGGCGCGGGGTGTAGCCGAAGCGCTCGACGGCGAGGAACACCAGCGTGAACTCGATCGCGCTGAAGGCCAGGAACATCAGGAAGTACACGAGGTTCGTGCGCTTCACCCCCGGCACGGGGACGCGGCGGAAGAGCGCGATCGGGTTCGCCGTGCGCGCCGAGCGCTGGGCACCGCGCCGCTCGGGCGGAAGGGTCTCCGGGAATCGCCGCCAGGCCCAGGCCCAGTTGGCGAGCGCGAGGGCGAGGGCGACGAGCGCGGCGAACGAGAAGGGGTTGAGCCCCCAGGCGGCACCGCCCGGGAAGCGCGCTTCGAGGTCGACGGCCGAGGCCCCGGCGCCGATCGCCGGGCCGAAGATGAACCCCAAGCCGATCGAGGCGCCGATCAGGCCCATGCCCTTCGAGCGCTCGCTCGGGCTGGTCACGTCGGCGACCGTGGCCGTGACGATCGCGATGTTGCCGGCCATGATCCCGCCGATCAGCCGCGCCGCGACGAGCACGCCGAAGCTCCCCGACACGAACCAGAGCGCGTAGCTGGCCGCGGTGCCGCCCAGCGTCGCGAGCAGCACGCGCCGCCGCCCCAGGCGGTCGGACAGCGAGCCCCACAGCGGCGCGAACGCGAACTGGAGCAGCGAGTAGAGCGAGCCGAGGATCCCGCCGAACAGGGTCTCGACCAGGAACTGCGCGTTCGCGTCCTCGCCCGCGAAGCGCCGCAGCTCGGCCACGAGCCCGCCGATCAGGCTGGGCTCGCCCTCGCGCCCGAGGTAGTAGCCCATCATCGCCGGGAAGAGCGGGAACAGGATCGAGAAGCCCGCCAGGTCGAGGAAGGCGGTCAAGCAGGCGAGGCCGAGCACCGTGCGGGATGCGGGCGGCTTCGCGTTCGCGCTCAAGGTCGCCAACTTGTACGCGGCCCCCGCGCGCAAGAAAATGCTCCGCGTGAGCAAAACCGCTCGAGCTCCCGCCCGCACCGCCCTGCGCCTGACGCCGCGCGTCTTCGAGCTGCCGCGCGCGCTCGCGCTGCCCGAGATCCTCTCGCGGCTGCGCGGGCGCCGGGCGCTGGCGGCGCTCGACAGCGCGGCCGGCGCGCCGCGGCGCTTCGGCCTCGCCGCGTTCGATCCCCTGGTCGCCTTCCCGGCGGGCGAGGCGCCGGCCTCGCTCGCCGAGCTGCGCGCGTCGCTCGCGCGGCTCGAGCCCGCCGGCGGCGAAGCGCCTCCCGGCCCGTTCCACGGCGGCTTCGTCGGCGCGCTCGCCTACGACCTGGGCTGCGAGGGCGAGCGCGCGCCGAGCGCCGCGCCGGAGCCCTGGGGCTTCCCGCCGATCGCCGGCGGCCTGTACTGCGACTTCGTCGTGCGCGACGAGCGCGAAGCTCGCGCGTGGCTCGTGCTCGGAGACGATCCCGGCGACGGTCGCCCGAGCGTGGCCGCGCGCCGCGAGGAGCTCTCCGAGCTCCTCCTCGCCGGGCCGGACCCGCGCGGGCCGGCTTGCGCGAGCGGTCCCCTCGTGCGCCACGTCGCGCCCGAGGAGCACCGCCGCCGCATCGAGCGGACCCGCGCCTGGATCGCCGCCGGCGACCTCTACCAAGCCAACCTCGCCCACCGTCTCACCTGCCCCGTCTCCGGGCACCCGCTCGACCTCTACCTGCGCCTGCGCGAGGCGAACCCCGCGCCCTACATGGGCTACCTCGAGTGGGCCGGCGCGCCGCGCGGGGCGCTGCTCTCGTCCTCGCCGGAGCTCCTTCTCGAGCACGACGGCCGTCTCGCGCGCACGCGGCCGATCAAGGGCACCGCGCCGCGCGGCCGCACGGAGGCCCAGGACCGCGCGCTCGCGGCCGCGCTGCTCGCCAGCGGGAAGGACAGGGCCGAGCTGGCGATGATCGTCGACCTCGAGCGCAACGACCTCGGTCGCCTCGCCCGGCCCGGGCGCGTACGGGTCGAGGGCTTCCCGACGCTGGCGAGCTACGCGCGCGTGCACCACCTGATGGCCGATGTCGTCGCCGAGCCGCGGCCGGGGGTGACCGCGCTCGACCTGCTCGGCGCGCTCTTCCCCGGCGGCTCGGTCACCGGCGCGCCGAAGCTCGCGGCGATGGAGCGGATCGCCGAGCTGGAGGGCGAGGGCCGCGGCTTCTTCTGCGGCGCCCTGGGCTTCGCCGACGCGCGCGGGCGCGGGATCTTCAACGTGCTGATCCGCACGCTGCTCTGGCGGCCGCGCGCGGGCGCGCCGGGCTCGGGCGAGGTCTCCTTCCGCGTCGGCGGAGGGATCACTTGGGTCTCCGACGCCGCCGCCGAGGAGCGCGAGACGCTCGACAAGGCCGCCGGGATGGTGGCAGCGCTCGGGCTCCGTTGCGACGGTGGGGGCGAGGACGGCGGCGATGGCCGGCCCTGAGCGCTTCCCGTCCTGGGTCGACGGCCGCTTGGTCGCGCCCGGCGAGCCCGCGCTGGCGGCCGACGACGCCGGCTTCCTGCTCGGCCTCTCGGTCTTCGACACGCTGCTCCTCGAGGGCGGCTGGCGCTACTTCGAGCGCGAGCACCTCGCGCGCCTGCGGGAGGGCTGCGCGGCGCTCTCGATCCGCTGGCCGCTCCCGTGGGATCCGCGCGCGGCGCTCGAGGAGCTCTGCGGAGTGCTGGAGCGGCGCGACGCCGCCCTGCGCATCACCGTGACCCGCGGCGCGTCCGGCGGCGGGCCGGCGCTCGTGGTCACGGCGCGGGCGATCGACCGCCCCGCGGACCCGGGAGTGATGGTGGCGGTGTCGAGCTTCGTGAAGCACGCGGGGGATCCCCTCGAGAACATGAAGTCCACCAACCGCCTGCGCAACGTGCTCGCGCGCGAGGAGGCCCTCTCTCTCGGCGCGTGGGAGGCGCTGATCCCGACCGAAGAGGGCGACCTGTCCGAGGGGACGCTCTGCAACCTCTTCGCCGTGACCGGGGGCAAACTGGTGACGCCGGAGGAGTCCCGCGGTTGCTTGGCGGGGATCGTGAGGGAAGCCCTGCTCGAGGACCTGGCGCGGGAGCCGATCGGTCCTGAGCTGGTGGTGGGCCGGATCGAGCCGCGGGACCTGCGCGAGGCGCAGGAGGTCTTCCTCACGAACACCACGGGCCGGATCGTGCCGGTGGTGGAGGTGATGGGCCTGGCGCGCGGCCTGCCCGGCAGCCGCGGCGCGGTGGTCGGCGAGCTACGGGAGCGCTGGGCGCGGATCGAGGCGGCGGATCGCGCCAGGGGGGCTCCGAGGTCCTAGCGACGCGCCGCCCCGTACGGAGCGGCTGGGGGAAGAAACGCGGATCGGGGGCTTCCAAGACGCCCGCGAGCCGCGGGCTCGGGCTGGGAAGTCGCCCGCGGAGGGCCCAGGGGCTAGCCTAGGAACCCTCGCTCTCCCGAACCCTGGTGAACGACATGCGAACGCTTCTCCTCTCGATCGCCCTGGCGCTGCCCGCCGCCGCGCTCCAGGAGCCCGCGCCGGTGCAGGACAGCCGGCCGGAGGTCAAGGCGCTGGTGGACCAGCTCGGCGACCACGCCGGCAAGCGCGGCAAGGAGGACCGCGAGGCGATCGAGGTGATCGACAAGCTCCTGATCGAGTTCCCCAAGTCCGGCCCGAAGGACCGGGCGCTGATCGTGAAGGGCCTCGACAAGTGCTTCACCGAGAAGCGCCAGGAGTCGGCCGAGGGCGTGCTCGACAACCAGCTCTACCTGTCGGCGGCGACCGCCCTGGGGGAGATGGCGCCGGAGAGCGTGCCGGTCTTCCTGAGCTGGATCGGCCACAAGTCGCACCGCAAGGACATCGCGCT
Organism: Planctomycetota bacterium; assembly: GCA_035546375.1. Lineage (GTDB taxonomy): Bacteria > Planctomycetota > UBA1135 > UBA1135 > DATKBQ01. The sequence continues at coordinate 6,198 of DATKBQ010000285.1, forward strand.
CCAGCGCACGCTGATCCTAAAGCTCGGCAAGGCGAAGAGCGACGAGGGGCGCCGCCCGCTGGTGAAGCTCCTGACCGACAAGGAGGCCCAGGTCCAAGGCGCCGCCGCGGAGGCCCTCGGCGAGTACGACGGCGCGGACCTCAAGGTGCGCAAGGAGGTCTTCGAGGAGCTGCTCAAGCTGATCACCACGGTCAAGGGCATGGTCGACAGCGACCCGAACGACACGATCGCGCGCGAGCGCTACGACGTGATCGCCGCGCCGATCATCACCAGCCTGCAGCGGCTCTCCAAGCACCAGGAGCACGACCCGGCGGAGTGGCAGCGCTGGTGGAACAAGAACAAGCGCGACGACTGGGACGCGGCGGGCCAGTAGGCCCGCCCGAGCGATCGATGCGGGACTCGGCGCGGCAACGCGAGCGGCGCGTGGGCCCGCTGGTCTTGATCCTCCCGCTGGCCTTCCTGGTCGGAGGCGCCTTGTATCTGGTCAAGCGCGTCCCGGCCCTCGCACCCGCGCCTCCGCCGGCGATCACCGACCCCGGCGAGGAGGTCGCGGGCTTCGCGGGCGAGCTGGCGGGCGCCGGCGGCTCGCGGCTCGAAGCCTGGCTCGCACCGCTGCACGCCGATCCGGCGCGGCAGGCGCTCGAGGCTGCGGCGATGCGGCGCCGGCTCGAGCTGGCGCACGGCTCGCCGTGGCGGCTCGTCCTGCGCTGGCAGCCGGCGCCGGCCGGGGCGCCGGCTCCCGCCCTCGCTCCCTTCGGTGAGTCGGGACCGCCCGGCGGCGAAGCGCCTGCCCGCGACGCGCCGGCGGCGATCGGGCTCGGGCCGGTCGAGGTGCGCGACGAGCTGGGCCTCGCGCTCGGCTCGCTCGTCCAGGCGGCGCGCCCCGGCGAGCCCGGCGCCGTGGCCGATCCCCTGCGCACGCTCTTCAGCGCGCCGCCCGGCTGCTTGCGCGAGGGCGAAGCCGTGGACTGGATCCTGTGGGGCCGCGTGCCGCAGGGCGAGGCGCGGCTGGTGGGCCTGCTGCCCGATCATGCGGCCGTGGACGGCGCGCCGGCCGACGTCGAATCCCGTGCGTTCAGCGAGGCCACCGGGTTCGCCGGGCCGCTGGTGCTCCGGCCTCGCGCGGTGCACCGCGGCGACCTGAGCCTGCCGCTCGCCCGGCTGGAGCGCGGCACCCCCGCCGGCGCCCTTCCCAGCCCTCCCGCGAGCCTGCCCGCCAATACGCCCCCCCCCACGCCCCCCAACGCCCCAATCGGCGGGCGGTGAATCCTTGCGCGCATCGCACCGAGCTTGGACCTGGATCTCGCAGCTCGCGGGCGCCGCCTGCGCCCCGAGCGAGTCGCCGCCGGCGAGCGCGGCGGTCGCCACCGAGCTGCCCGCGGCCGAGACGCCCGCGG
>DATKBQ010000286.1:0-2908 GCA_035546375.1 Planctomycetota bacterium
GAGGCCCTGACGAGCGAGCACGAGTACGTCCAGGCCTGGGCCATCCAGCTCCTCTGCGAGGAGAAGCGGCCGCCGGAGGCGGCGATCGCGCGCTTCGCCGAGCTGGCGCGCGAGAGCCCGTCGAGCGTGGTGCGGCTCTACCTGGCCGGCGCGCTGCAGCGCCTGCCCGAGGGCCAGCGCTGGCGCATCGCCGAGCCGCTGGCGCGCCGTGCCGAGGACGCACAGGACCACAACCTCCCGCTGATGCTCTGGTACGGGATCGAGCCGCTGGTCGCCGGGACGCCGCGCCTGGCGCTCGAGGTCTCGCGCGCGACGCCGATCGCGGCCTTGTCGCGATTCATCGTGCGCAGGGCGGTGGCCGAGGCAGGCGGTCGCGAGATCCTCGCGCGCACGCTCGCGACCGAGCGCGACCCTGCACGGCGAGCGCTGGTGCTGGAAGAGATGGAGCTCGGCCTGGCGGACTTGCGCGGGATCGAGATGCCGGCGGGGTGGCCCGAGGCCCGCGCGGCGCTGGCGGCCGATCCCCGCTCGCGCGAGCGGGCGCTGTGGGTTGCGATTGCGTTCGGCGACCGGGGCGTGCTGGCCGACCTGCGCTCGATCGCCGCGGATGGCACGCAGGGCGCCAAGCTGCGCCGGCGCGCGATCGACGCCCTCGCCCGCGCGAAGGACGCCGGGGCCGTGCCGCTCCTGCAGGAGCTGCTCGGCGACGCCGATGTCCGCGGCAGCGCGCTCGAGGCGCTCGCCGGCTTCGACGACCCGGGCACGGCGCAAGCCATCCTCGGGCGCTACGCGACGTTCGACGCCGACCAGCGCCGGAGCGCGCTGGGCACGCTCGCCTCGCGCGCGGGCTGGGCGCGCGAGCTGCTCCAGGCGGTGGAACGCGGCACCGTCGCGCGCGCCGACCTCGGCGCCTTCGTCCTGCGCAGCCTCTCCAGCCTCGGCGACGGCGAGGTGGACTCGATGCTGCGCTCGATCTGGGGCATCGTGCGCGAATCGCCGGCCGATCGCGCCGAGCGCATCCGGACGCTGAAGGAGGAGCTGTCGGACAGCGCGCTCGCCCGCGCGGACCTGCGGCGCGGGCGCGAGGTCTACGACCGCGCCTGTGGGCAATGCCACGTGCTCTTCGACGAAGGCGGCTCGCTCGGGCCGGACCTCACGGGATCGAACCGGGCCGACCTGGACTACCTGCTCTCCAACGTGGTCGATCCGAGCGCGGTGGTCGGCAAGGACTACCTGGCGACGATGGTCTGGCTGCAGGACGGCCAGCTCGTCACGGGCGTGAAGAAGGCGGAAACCGAGAGCACGATCACGCTGCAGACCGAGACCGGCACGCTGGTCCTCGACCGCGGCGAGATCGAGGAGACTCGCCTGAGCGAGCTGTCCGCCATGCCCGAGGGGCTGCTCGAGACCCTGCGCGGCGACGAGATCCGCGACCTGGTCGCGTACGTGCGCGGCGCCCAGCAGGTGGCGCTGCCCGACCGGCCGGCGGCGCCCGCGATCTTCGACGGGCGCAGCCTCGCGGGCTGGAGCGGCGACGGTGTCTCCTGGAGCGTCGAGGAGGGCGAGATCGTCGGGCGCACCGGCGGCCTGGCGCGCAACGAGTTCCTGAAGGGCTCCGTCGAGCTCTCGGACTTCCGGCTGACGCTCGAGGTCAAGCTCGCCGGCGAGCGTGGCAACAGCGGCATCCAGTTCCGCAGCCGCGTCCTCGCGGACGGCGACGTCGAGGGCTACCAGGCGGACATCGGGCCGCTCTGGTGGGGCAAGCTCTATGAAGAGCACGGCCGGGGTCTCCTGTGGGAGCGCTCGGGCGAGGACCACGTGCGCCGCGGCGAGTGGAACACCTACGCGATCGAGGCGGTGGGGCACCGGATCCGGACCTGGATCAACGGCCACCCGTGCGTCGACCTCGAGGATCCCGGCGGCGCGACGAGCGGTATCCTGGCGCTGCAGATCCACTCCGGCGGGCCGACCGAGGTTCGCTTCCGCAACTTCCGCCTCGAGATCGAGCCGGCGCGCGGGGCCTCGTCCGGCTCCTCGCGCAAGGAAAGGGACGACGCCAGATGATGACCCACGCCGTGCTGCTGCGGATCCGCCGCGAAATGCCGAAGGAGGACGTCGGACGGATCTTCGCCGAGCTGGCCGCGATGAAGGAGAAGGTGCCGGGGATGCTCTCCTTCGCCGGCGGGCCCTACTCCTCGAGCGAAGGCCTGAACAAGGGCTTCACCCACGGCTTCGTGATGACCTTCCGCGACGCGGCGGCGCGCGACGCCTACCTGGCGCACCCGGCGCACGAGGCGGTCAAGGCCCGGGTGCTGGAGGTGCTCGACGGCGGCATCGACGGCGCGGTGGCCTTCGACTTCGAATCCTGAGCGCGCAGCGCAGCGCGGATTCGCGGGCGTTTCAGCCGGGTTAGTTCACCGGATCGAGCCGGAAGAGTCCCGCCGTCCCGTCGGTGAACTTCAGGCGCAGGCCGAAGCGCGGGCCGTGGTCGGAGCCCGTGAAGCCGAGTTCTTTGACGACGCGCAGGTCGGTGCCGTCGCCGTGGACGTCGACCACCTGCCCCTCGCGCATCAGGACCGTCGGCTTCCCGCTCGCAGCGAAGCGCAGGAGCGCCCGCTCCGCGCCGTTCGGGCCGCCCTTGAGGTTGGCGCTCGCGAAGAGCGAGCCGTCGTCGTGCAGCTCCCCGAGGACCAGCCCGTTGATCAGCTCTCCGGGGTGCAGCCCGGGAATCCAGGTCTCCGTCGCGATCAGGAGCGCGAGGTTGCCGGGCTCGCCCCAGAAGATCGCCGTCTCCGTGTTGTACTGGGTGTTGAGCGGGTGAGGAATGCCGTCCTGGAAGGCCAGACGGTCGTGGACGTTCACCGTTCCACGCATGAACCTGCCCATGAAGGGCTCGCCGGTTCCGGGC
>DATKBQ010000287.1:0-9411 GCA_035546375.1 Planctomycetota bacterium
GTGTGCGCGGGAGCGTCGGTCGTGCCGCGCAGGAGCGTCAGCGTCTTGAGCGGCGTGTCGGTCACGAAGTTCGGCTCGTCGCACAGGGTCATGGCGCCCAGCGCGGTGAGCTGGATCGCCAGGGCGCGGGCATCCGCCGGCGGCACGAATCCCGTGAGCGCCTTGCCCGGCCCCGATCCATGGGTCGACGACGAGAGCTTGGCGATGCCGTTGCCGTGGACCACCAGGTGCCTGTCGAAGGGGCCGGCGAAGGTGGCGCCGGTGATGTCGTAGACGACGAACGGCTCGTGGAACCAGGTGTTGGGACAGGCCGACTGCGGCGCGGGCGCAGCGGGCGCGAGGAGCGGGGTGGCGGCGAGGGCCGCCAGGAGAACGATGCGATTCATGGGAACCTCCTTGGCTCGGGGTCCGGTGGGAGGGCCAGCAGGACCAGTATGCCCGATCCGGCGCGAAATGAGGCTCAACGGCGCGTGGCCACCGTCGTGCTCGCCTGATCCGTCGGCCAGAGCACGATCTCGCCCATGTTCACGTGCGGCGGCCGGGTCGGGAGCCCCCGACGCCGTGCGTCCGCGAGCGACCGTAGCGAGCCGCCGCCTGCGCCTGAAGGCGGAGGCGCCGGATCCGTCACACTGCCGGTGACGGTGCCGAGTCTGCCCGGGACCGGGTCAGAACCCGGGGAAGTGCTCGGCGATGAAGTCTTTCACCGCCTGCTCGATCGCCTGGTACGGCCCGTGCGAGGCGTACCAGCTGAAGGTGTGCGCCTGCGCGTCCGTCGTGCCGCGCAAGAGCGTCAGCGTCTTGAGCGGGATGTCCGCCCCGACGGGCGGATCGTCGCACAAGCTCATCCCGCCCAGCGCGGCGAGCTGGAGCGCCAGTGCGCGGGCGTCCGAGGGCGACAGGTACTGGAACGTGGCCTTCCCCGGACCCGAGCCCTGGGTGGCCGACGACAGCTTGGTGATGCCGTTGCCGTGGACGACCAGGTGCAGATCGGTCGGGCCGGCAAAGGTCGCGCCGGTGATGTCGAAGACCACCAGCGGCTCGTGGAAATGCGTGTTGGGGCAGCTCGACTGCGGCGCGGGCGCAGCGGGCGCGAGGAGGGGGGTGGCGGCGAGGGCCGCCAGGAGGACGATGCGATTCATGGGAACCTCCTTGGCTCGGGGTCCGGTGGGAGGGCCAGCAGGGCCAGTATGACAGAATCTGCGCGGAGCGGGGAGGCTCAGCGGCGCGTGGCCACCGTCGTGCTCGCCTGATCCGTCGGCCAGAGCACGATCTCGCCCACGTTCACGTGCGGCGGCCGGGTCAACGCGTACAGGATCGCGTCGGCGACGTCCGCCGGCCGCAGACACTCCAAGCCCTGGTAGACCTGCTTGGCGCGCTCGGCGTCGCCCTTGTAGCGCACCAGGCTGAACTCGGTCTCGACCAAGCCGGGGTCGACGGTGGTGAAGCGCAGCCCCTTGCCCGCCATGTCCAGGCGCATCGCCTCGTACAGCGCGCGCACGGCGTGCTTCGTCGCGCAGTAGACGTTGCCGCCGGGGTAGACCTGCCGCCCGGCGACGCTGCCGAGCACGACCACGTCCCCGCGGCCGCGCTCGAGCATGCGCGGGACGACCGCGCGCACGACGTGCAGCAGCCCCTTCACGTTCGTGTCGAGCATGACCGACCAGTCCTCGGGGTCCCCGTCCTGGAGCGGCCCCAGGCCGAGCGCGAGGCCCGCGTTCGCGACGGCGACGTCGAAGTCCCGGCCCTCGAGCGCCGAGCGGACGCGCGCCGCGTCGCGCACGTCGAGCTCGAGCGGCTCGGAGCCGGGGAGCTCGCGGGCGAGCGCCTCCAGCCGCTCGGCGCGCCGCGCGGCGAGGACCACGCGCGCCCCGGCGGCGTGCAGGGCGCGGGCGGTGGCGGCGCCGATTCCCGAGCTGGCGCCGGTGACGAGGGCGAGGCGGCCGTCGAGGGGGGGCATGGCGGTACTGTAGCGAGCGTCACGCCGGTCACGGCGCTGCGGGGCGGCTCGGGTTCCGCGCTCCCTGCCACTTGGTTGACCGCGGCCTCGGAGGGACCCCTGCACGGGCGACAGCCGAGGAAGCCGGCGCGCCCGTTCGCCAGCCGGCAGCGTGAAAGGCACAATCGCGCGCCTTCCATGCGCAGCACGATCCGATTCATCGCCGCGGCCCATGCCGCGGCGTGGGCAACCGCCCTGGCCGCGCTCGCGGCCTGCTCGGCGTCGGTGACGGCCTCCTCGGAGGGATCGCCGGCAGGCGGCGCGCCGGCGGACTCGGTCCTCTTCCACGGCGGCCGCATCCACCTCGGCGCGCCGGACTGGCGCCGCGTCGATGCGCTGCTCGCCGTCGGCGGCCGCGTGCGCGCGGTGGGCTCGGAGGCCGAGCTGCGCCGCGCGCTCCCGCCCGGTTGCCGCGAGGTCGATCTCGCCGGCGCGACGGCCGTGCCCGGCCTCCAGGATGCGCACGGCCACGTCGAGAGCTACGGCAAGTCGCTCGAGACCGTGGACCTGAAGGGATGCGCGAGCTACGCGGAGCTCTGTGAGCGCGTCGCGGCGCAGGCGGCGCTCCAGCCCGCGGGGACTTGGGTCGAGGGCCGCGGCTGGGACCAGACGCGCTGGAGCGAAAACGCGTTCCCGCACCACCGCGCGCTGAGCGAGCGCGTCCCGGATCACCCGGTCTACCTCGCGCGCGTGGACGGCCACGCGGCGCTGGTCAACGCGCGGGCGCTCGAGGCGGCGGAGCTCACGGGGCCGCAGGCGAGCGAGCACCCCGTGCAAGGCGGCGAGGTGCGCCTCGACTCCGAGCGCCACCCGACCGGCGTGCTCGTGGACGCCGCCATGGGCTTGGTCGCGCGCCACTTGCCCGAGCCGGACGAGGCGACGCGCGTGCGCCGGATCCTGCGCGCCCAGGAGGAGCTCCTGGCCCAGGGCCTCACCTGCGTCCACGACATGGGGGTGTCGCGCTCCACGATCGATCTCCTCGCGCGGCTGCGCGACGAAGGGCGCCTGAAGTTGCGGCTGGTCGAGTATCTGCATGGCAACCGCGGGCTGCGCGAAAGCGACCTGCGCGGCCTGCCGCTCGCTCCGGACCCGCGCGATCGCCTGTGCGCGATCGGCGTGAAGCTCCTGGTCGACGGCGCGCTCGGCTCGCGCGGCGCGGCGCTGCTCGAGCCTTACGACGACGCGCCGCTCGAGTCGGGCCTCGTGCAGCTCACGCCCGACGAGCTGCGCGAGCGCATCGCCACCTGCGCCGCGGCCGGCCTGCAGCCCGCGATCCACGCCATCGGCGACCGCGGCAACCGCATGGTGCTCGACGCCTACCAGGCCGAGCTGGAGCGGAACCCGGACTTCGCGGCGCTGCGCCCGCGCGTCGAGCACGCGCAGGTCGTTTCGCGCGAGGACTGGGGCCGCTTCGGCGCCCTCGGCGCGATTCCGTCGATGCAGCCGACCCACGCGACCTCCGACATGCGTTGGGCGCAGGAGCGCGTCGGCGCGCGGCGCCTGGCGGGGGCTTACGCCTGGCGCCGGCTCGCGCCGGACCCCGCGAGGCTCGCCTTCGGCAGCGACTTCCCGGTGGAGGAGACCAACCCCCTGCTCGGTCTCTACGCCGCGCTCACGCGCCAAGATGCCGCGGGCTGGCCCGAAGGCGGTTGGCTGGGCGATCAGCGGCTCGACGCGCGCACCGCGCTCGCCGCGTTCACCTCCGGCGCCGCGTACGCGGCCCACCAGGAGGATCGCCGCGGCCGGCTCGCGCCGGGCTACTGGGCGGACCTGAGCGTGCTCGACGTCGACCCCTTGGAGTGCGAGCCGCGCGAGCTGCTCACCGCGCGCTGCGTGATGACGGTGATCGACGGTGAGGTGGTTTGGCGTTTTTGAGCGCCCGGAGGCTCCCATGGTGAAGATCCAGGTCGACTACGAGGGCGAGCTGCGCTGCCGCGCGACCCACGCGCCTTCGGGAGCGCGGATCGCCACCGACGCGCCGCTCGACAACCAGGGGCGCGGCGAGTCGTTCTCGCCCACCGACCTCGTAGCGGCGGCGCTCGGCACGTGCATGCTGACGATCATGGGGATCGTCGCCCGTCGCCACGGCTGGGAGCTTTCCGGCGCGAGCGCCACGGTCGAGAAGGAAATGATTGCCGATCCTGCGCGGCGGATCGGGAGGCTCACGGTCGTGATCCGCGGGCCGGAGGACTTGGACGAGCCGGCGCGCCGCGCCCTGGAGGCGGCCGCGCTCACCTGCCCGGTGCACAAGAGCCTGCACCCTTCGCTGGAGATCCCGCTGCGCTTCGAGTGGAGCGTCGCCCGAGCCGGCTGGAGCGCCTAGCGCGACGCCTCCGATGCTCGTCCGCACCGCCGCCTGCCTCTTGCTCGCGACCGTGATCGCCCCCCAGGGTGATCGCCTCGACCACGCGGACCTGGCGCGCGCCTTCGTCGCCGCCCACGGGCTCGCCGAGGTGCCCGAGTCCGAGCTGGAGCTGGAGCCGGTTCTCGAGCGCGACTACGTCGCCACGACCCTCGGCGCGGTCGAGATCCTCTACCCACGGCTCTTCCTCGGCGAGCGCGAGCGCGTCGGCGAGCTGCGCCAGGTCGCGATGGCGGTGTGCGACTTGGAGTCCAAGTGGATCGAGTGGACGCACGCGGGTGGCGAGGGCGCGCGGGCGGCGCTGGCCGACTTGGCGGAGCTGCGCAAGGCGCTGAAGTCCGCCAAGGCCGGGCCGATCGGCGCGTCGGCGCCGCGCGAGCTCCTGGCGGCGCTCGGGATGAAGGAGGCCCAGCTCGCCACGTCCCGGCGCCTGGCGCAGGCGGCGCTCTCGGGCGAGGCCTTCGGGTTGCGGCCGCGGTTCGGCCGGGCCGCGCGCATCGTGCTCGCGCCGACGCGCCGCGACTTCCTCCAGCTGGCGGCCTTCGCCGGCCTCGCCGATCCGCCGCAGCGGGCGAGCTTCTGGCACCCTGGGATCGCCTCGTGGACCGAGCTGTGGTGGGGCGATCTCCAGGTGGTGTGCCTGGAGTATCCGCCCGCGCGCGCCGGCGCCGATCCGCTGCTCGGGCTGGCGATGGACGAGCGCGAGCCGACCGGCCTGTTGCAGCACGTCGTCCAACGCGCGGCGATCTCGCTCTCGTGGACCTGCTTCGGCGCCATGGTGGACCCTGCCTTCGAGCTGGGCATGGCCGACGAGCTGGTGATCGAGGTCTACGGCGAGAACAACGTACGCTCCGGCGGCAGCGGCAAGTCCAGCGCGACCTCGGCCTACTCGGTGTTCATCCCGGGCGGCGCCTCGGCGGGCGGGGTGCTGCCGCCGATCAGCGCCGACAGCCGCTGGCGCGAGGGGGCGGGCAAGGATCACTTCCAGAAGGTCTTGCGCGACAGCCTGAAGGCCGCCCGCGGGCCGCGCGGCGAGAAGCCGGGCGCCTTCCAGCTCGCCACGGCCGACGGGCGCAAGAAGGCCGACGGGCGCGCGCCGTTCTTCGGCCGGCACGTGCAGGGCAAGACGCTGCCGCCTCCCGAGATGCTCTCCGACTACATGGAGTTCTTCCGCGCCTACCGGACTTGCTTCGTATGGTGGCTGCGCGAGGAGGCGTTCGGCGCAGAGAGCGGCGAGCGGTTCGCCAAGCTCTTCCAGCGCATGGCCGACAGCGGACTGTCGGACGAGTTCGAGGCGGTCGTGGCCGAGGTGTACGCCCTGCCGCTCAGCGGGCCGGACGCTTCGCAGGACTCGCTCGAGTGGCGCTTCCTCGCCTGGCTCGGCGGATAGCCGTGGAGCGCTATTTCGCGGCGTCGTGCGAGAGACTACCCTGATGCGCGACGCCACGGCCCTCCCCGCCCGCGCGGGGAGGCCGGGGGAACCCGGTGCGATTCCGGGACTGGCCCGCAACCGTGAGGCGCGCCCCCACGCATGGATCGGGGGGCGCTCCGAGTCGGGATACCCGGCTTGTGGCGGCCGATGCCTTCGGAAGCAAGGTCCACCATGCAACGCCGCCCACCGCGGCGCCGCGCGTGCGGCGCCTTGCGATCGCTCCTCGCGTTCGCCGCGCTCGCCTGCGCGGCCGCCTGCGAGCGCACGAGCTCGAGCGCACCGCTGCCCGACTCCGAGCCGCGCCGCATCGTCCCCGCCAGCGCGACCGCGGTCGATCTCATCACCGAGCTGGTCGAGCCGGCACGCATCGCGGCGCTGCCCGCCCAGGCGGCCGAGTACTCGCGGCTGGTGGCGCTCGAGGGCGCGCTGGCCGGCACGCCGCGCTTCGAGGCGTACCTGGCCGAGCCCGTCCTGGCGCAGCGGCCGGACCTGGTCGTGGTCGACCCCTGGCAGGCGCCGGACACGACCGCGCGCCTGCGCCGGGCGGGCGTGGCCGTCTTCGCGCTGCCCGAGATCCACACGTGGGAGGCCGCGCGCGCCGCACTGCTCCAGCTCGGCGGCGTGCTGCGCGCACCGGCGCGCGCCGAGGAGCTGGCGGGCGAGCTCGACCGGCGCGTGGCGCGGCTCACGGAGCGGGCCGCGGCGCGAGCGGGCCTGCGCGCCTTGTGCTACTCGAACTTCGGGGCGAGCGGCTGGAGCGCGGGCTCGCAGACGAGCGTGCACGAGATCCTGCGCCTCGCGGGCCTGCGCAACGCGGTGGCCGAGGCCGGGCGCATCGGCCACGTCGGGCTGGGCTTCGAGGCCCTGCTCGTGCTCGACCCCGACGTGATCGTGGTCAGCCGGCCGCTGGCGATGCCGGCGGGCGCGGCGGGCGACCGCGGCGGGGCCTCCGAGGCGGTGCTGACGGCCGAGCCGAGCCTCGCCGGCCTGCGGGCCGTGCGCGAGCAACGCATCGTCAGCCTGCCGGCCTGGCTCTACGCGACCGGCTCCCACGAGATGGTGCGCGCCGCCGAGGTGCTCGCCGCGGAGGTCGACGCGCTCCAGAGGCGACTGGAGGCCGCGCCGGCGGGCGGAGCGCGTTGAGGCGGCGACTTCCTCCGGCGGCGCTCGCGCTGCTGCTCGCCTTCGCGCTCGCGCTGGTCGTGCCGCTCTCGATGTGCGTCGGCACGAGCTGGCAGCCGCCGGGCACGATCCTGCGCGGCGCACTGGCCGCGGCCGGGATCGGCGAGCCGCTGCCGGGCGTCTTGCAGACGATCGTCGAGCTGCGCCTGTGGCGCGCGCTGACCGCGGCGCTGGTCGGCGCGAGCCTGGCGCTCTCGGGCGGGCTGACCCAGGGGCTCTTCCGCAACGGCCTCGCCTCGCCCTCCTTGATCGGCGTGACCGGGGGCGCGAGCCTCGGCGCGGCGCTGGCGGTGCTCGCGGTCGGCGGCTACGCGCCGCGGCTGGTGATGGAGCCCGGGGCCGGCACCGTCTCGCTCCTGATGCCGGTCTTCGGCTTCCTGGGCGCGCTGGGGGCGACCACGCTCGTCGCGCTGCTCGCCTCGCCGGGCGGCCGGCTGTCGGTCCCGACGCTGCTCCTGGTCGGCATCGCGGTCAACATGTGCATCGCGGGCGTCTTCGCGGGGATCCAGTCGCTCACCCTCGCCAACTGGGAAGCGAGCCGCGCGATCCTGGCCTGGACCTTCGGCACCCTCGAGGACCGATCGGCGTACCACGCCGCCACCGTGGCGATCGGCTTGGCGCTGTCGCTGGCGGTGGTCCCCTTCGTCGCGCGCGAGCTGGACCTCTTCCGCGCCGGCGAGGAGGACGCGCGCTCGCTCGGCGTGGGGACCGGCGCGGTCAAGGCCCTCGCGCTGGTTGCGGCCGCGCTCTCGGCCTCCGCCGCGGTGGCCGTGGCCGGCCAGATCGCGTTCGTCGGCCTCGTCGTCCCGCACCTCGTGCGCTTGGGCTCGACCTCGCGCCACTTCGCGCTGCTGCCCTTGTGCGCACTGGGGGGAGCGCTGTTCCTGCTCGGCGCCGACCTCGCGCAACGCGCGCTGCTCGGCGAGGGCGTGCTGCAGCCCGGCGTGATGATGTCGATCGTCGGCGGGCCCTTCTTCCTGGTCCTGCTCCTGCGCAACCGCAAGGAGGTGGGTGCGTGGTGAGCCTGCTCGCGGCGCGCTCGGTCGTGTTCGACTACCCGGGGCCGCTGCGCGCCCTGGACGGGGTGGACCTGGCCGTGGCGGCCCGCGAGCTGGTCGCGGTGATCGGGCCGAACGGCTCGGGGAAGAGCACGCTCCTGCGCTGCCTCTCGGGGCTGGCCAGGCCCGGCGCGGGCGAGGTCGAGCTGCACGGACGATCGATCGAGGCCTTCCGCGACCGGGAGCGCGCGCGGCTGCTCGCGGTCGTGCCCCAGTTCCTGCCCGCGCTGCCGGACGTCAGCGTGGACAACTTCGTCCTCGGTGGCCGCTACGCGCATCTGTCGCGGTGGCGCGGCGCGAGCGCGCGCGACCGGCGCTTCGTGGCGCTGGCGCTCGAGGCCGCCGATGCCGCCGACCTGGGCGCGAGGTTGATGAGCGAGCTGTCGGGGGGCCAGCGCCAGCGCGTGCTCGTGGCGCGGGCGCTGGCGCAGGAGGCGGAGGTGTTCCTCGTGGACGAGCCGACGAGCTCGCTCGATCCCGAGCACCAGATCCGGGTGTTCGAGCTGATCGCGCGCACGGTCGCGGCGGAGCGGGGCGCGGTGGTGGTGACGCACGAGCTGAACCTGGCGAGCCAGTTCGCGACGAGGATCGTGCTGCTCGACGGCGGGCGCGTGGCGGCGCAGGGGACGGCGCGGGAGGTGTTGCGGCGCGAGGTGCTGGAGCCGGTGTACGGGGGGCAGTTGTATTACGGGAGTGTCGGCGAGGGGGAGGGGGAGCGGCCGATCGTGGTGCCGTGGAGGTGATGAACTGTCTCCGCGATGGTTCAACGGTTTCGCATACGGGGTTGTTACGTAGGGGAGCAAGCGTGCAGGGGCGCGCTTCGCGCGCTTCGGCGGCCGAGTACGGCCGCCGGATTCCGCGTCCGGTTCGGCCGCGGACGGCCGAACCTACCGCGGAATTCAGGTGGCGGATCTTCGCGCCCGAATGGCTTGTCGCGTGACGCGTCGAAGTGTTTCGTTGGGTGACGTGCCCGGGATGTCAGCGGAGTCAGGGTTCCGATACGCTGGTGAGCGAGGAAGTGGATGTCCCAGAAGTCGACGGTCGTGACCGAGCGCCACTTCGAGTACCTGCGCGAGCGCACGCGCGGGGACGACGAGTTGCTGGTCGCGCTGAAGGAGGCGGCACGGGAGGCGGGGCTGCCCGAGATCGCGATCGCTCCCGAGCAGGCGAGCTTGATCCAGGTGCTGCTTCGCGCGAGCGGCGCGCGCGAGGTGGTCGAGGTGGGAACGCTCGGCGGGTACTCGGCGATCTGGATGGCGCGTGCGCTGCCCGAGGGCGGTCGCGTGCGGACGATCGAGGTCTCGGAGAAGCATGCGAGGTTCGCCCGTGAGTGGATCGCGCGCTCCGACGTGGCGGGGCGGATCGAGGTGCACGTCGGGCG
>DATKBQ010000288.1:0-2885 GCA_035546375.1 Planctomycetota bacterium
GGTGGCAGCGTGTCAGCAATCCGGTGGGAGTTGTCCTGACTCCGTACTCGCTCAGCGCGAGCGCTGCGCGCGGTCGAGCACCTCGCGCACCTTGCCGAGCAGCACCTGGAGCGACACGGGCTTCTGGACGAAGGCGATGCCGGGATCGAGCACGCCGTGGTGCACGATCGCGTTCTCGGTGTAGCCCGACATGTACAGGACGCACACGTCGGGACGCGCCGCACTCAGGCGCTCGGCCAGCTCGCGCCCGCCCATCCCGGGCAGCACGGCGTCGGTCAAGAGCAGGTCGACCGGCTCGCGGCAGCCGATCTCCAGCGCCTCGGTGCCGCTGGCGGCCACGAGCACGCGGTAGCCGGCGCCGCGCAGGGCGTCGGCGATCATCTCGCGCGCCAGCTCCTCGTCCTCGGCGAGCAGGATCCGCTCGTGGCCGCCGGGACCGGCCGACGCGGAGCGCGGCGGCTCGAGGGGCTCGGCCGGGTCCTCCACGGCGGGGAAGTAGATGCGGAAGGTGGTGCCCTGCCCCGGCTCGCTGTAGACCCACAGGTGGCCGCCGCTCTGCTTCACGAAGCCGTGGACCATCGAGAGACCCAGGCCCGTGCCGCGGCCGGACTCCTTGGTGGTGAAGAAGGGCTCGAAGATGCGCTCGCACACCTCGGGCGTCATGCCGACGCCGGTGTCGCTCACCGCGAGCATCACGTGCGGGCCCGGCCGGACCTCGGGGTGGCGCGCGGCGTAGTCCTCGTCGAGGACCACGCACTCGGTCTCCAGCGTCAGCTTCCCGCCGCTCGGCATCGCGTCGCGGGCGTTGATGGCGAGGTTCATCAGGACCTGCTCGAGCTTCTCGGGGTCGATGCGCACCGCCGGCAAGGCGGGCGCCGCGAGGAAGGCGAGCTCGACGTCCTCGCTGATCACGCGCTCGAGGATCGAGCGCACCGCGCCGGTCGCCTCGTTCAGGTCGATCAGCCGCGGCTGCAAGACCTGCCTGCGGCTGAAGGCGAGGAGCTGGCGCGTCAGGTTGGCGGCGCGTTCGCCGGCGCGCTGGATGCGCTCGAGGGGCCGCACGAGCGGGCTGTCCGGCCCGACGTCGGAGAGCGCCAGCTCGCTGTAGCCGAGGATGGCGGTGAGCTGGTTGTTGAAGTCGTGGGCGATGCCGCCCGCGAGCCGCCCGATGGCCTCCATCTTCTGCGAGTGGTGGAGCTGCTGCTCCACATCGCGCAGCTCGGCCGTGCGCTCCTCGACCCGCAACTCCAGCTCGGAGTTGAGGGCCTCGAGCTGGGCCTGGGTCTGGCGCAGCTCGGTGATGTCGCGGAAGACCGCCACTCCGCCGAGCAGGGAGCCGTCCTCGTCGAGCCAGGGCCTGGCCGTGACGGTGATGTAGAGCCCGTCCGGCCGGCGCGGGTTGCGGATCACCATCTCGACCGCGCCCCTGGTCTCGCCCGCGAGCGCCAGCACGATCGGCTGTTCCTCGGCCGGGAACGGCGTGAGGCCATCCGGTCGGAAGATGCCGTAGGCCTCAGGCCAGTGCTCGAAGCCGCTTTCGACCGCCCCCATGCCCAGGATCTCCTCGGCGGCGCGGTTGAAGAGGACGAAGCGGCCCTGGCGGTTCGCCACGGCGACGCCGCTGCTCATGCTGTCGAGGATCGACTGGAGCATGCGCGCCTGGGCTCGGGCCTGCTCCTCGAGCTGGGTGCGCCATGCGAGCTCCTCTTCGATGGCGGTGCGCAGCTCCTGCGGGAGGTCGGAACGGGAGAGGAAGGTGTTCAGCTCCATGGCTTTCTCCGTGGACACGATGGGGCGATCCGGCTGGAGCGCCGGGCGCGAAGCCCGTGAGCTGCCCGAGGGGCTTCCAGAGTTGCAGGAATCTGGAAGATTCCCGAAATTGGGACGAAAACGTGCTGAAAACGGGACGAGGGTGCCTGCTGAGCCCGTCTCCGGCCGGCCTAGCGCGCGCCGCGACGAGGCGCGGGGGTGGCGCCACGAGCCTCGCTCCCGTATCCCGGGGACCGATGAGGATCCTCCCCCTGGCTGGCCTCGCGTCCGTCGCGGCGCTCGCTGCACTTGCCTTGCCTGCGGCGGCGCAGGAGCCGCAGCCGAGCCCCGCCGAGCAAGGCGAGGCCTCGCTGGTCCCCAGCTGACCCCTCTGACCCGGCGAGGGAACGCCCGTCCGGGGGATGGGCGACCAGGGGGACCAGGGACGGTGGGCGGTCGGCGTGCGCGCGATCCTGGGGATCCCGGTCGACCGGGCGCGGCTCAGGACGACCTTGACGTACGCCGTGAGCGACGAGCTGCGCTTGGGCATCGAGGTCAACCCGCTGGGGGAGGACGTGGGGCCGCTCGCGAACTGGCGGATCGTCGACGAGACGCAGGGGAGGCCGGCGCTGGTCCTGGGGACGAGCTCGGACCGGATCGGGACCGAGCACGGGCGCGCGATCTATCTGACGGCGAGCAAGGATCTCGAGGCGGCCACGGACCTGCCCATCGCGCCGTACGTCGGCGTCTCGTACGGCACGCACCGCGAGCAGCTCGATGCGATCGCGGGGCTCACGGTGCGCTGGCGTGAGCGCTGGTCATCGACGCATCTGTACGACGGGCGCAACTTGCATCACCTCGTGACGCGCGCGCTCGAGGGGCACCAGACGCTGTCGCTCGTTGTCGTGGAGCAGGACGAGGATTACTACCTGGGGCTCGCGTGGCCGGTGGGGATCGGGGAGTAGGCGAGCGGGCGGGAGGGACGGGGGCGGACGGCTAGAGCCTTAGCTCGGTGCAGGGGCGCGCCTTCGCGCGCTTTCGCGGCCGAGTACGGCCGCGAGATTCCGCGGCCGGTTCGGCCGAAGACGGCCGAACCTCCCGCGGAATTCAAGGCAGAGCTTCGCGCCCGAGAGGAA